>JBKHJD010000279.1:0-2922 GCA_046538315.1 Syntrophobacteria bacterium | reverse complement strand
GTTGCGAGCCGCCCAACGAATCATTGACCTTGAAGACGAACACAGGAAGACCCAGTCGTGGCTCCTTCAGTCGGAGAAGATGGCCTCCATCGGTCAGCTTGCCGCCGGGGTGGCCCACGAAATCAACAACCCCACGGGATTCGTGAGCAGCAACCTAAAAACGCTGCTGGACTACCAGAAGGATATCGGCGAGTTGACCAAAGCGTACGGTGAACTCGTTCGGGAACTCAACAAGGTTGCTTGGGCCGAAGGCCTACCGCAGGCCATTAAGGAAAAGGCGGAGTCGATTTCGGCGTTGGAACAGCAATTGGACATTCAGTATATCCTGGATGACCTCCGTGATTTGGTGGACGAGTGCGCTGAAGGGATGAGACGGATCAAAAAGATCGTCATGGATCTAAAAGACTTTGCCCATCCGGGGGAAAACGAGCTTCAAACCGTTGACATCAACAACGGTATTGAATCCACGTTGAACGTGGTCTGGAACGAATTGAAGTACAAAGCCACGGTGAAGAAAGAATATGGGGACATCCCGCCCGTGGAGTGTTACGCACAGCAGCTCAACCAGGTGTTTATGAACCTGCTGGTCAATGCACGCCGTGTCCTTTCGGCAGGCGTGTGCAGGGTGATTTTTTCTGGTTAGGTGGAGCAATTTCCCATGAGATGGAGAGTGCCCCGGAGCGATGAGATAGAAGACCCGCCCGGCAGGAGGAATCCTCCCCCTGCGGGGCGGGAGTTCAGTTCAAATCAACCGGGGTTGTCCTCCCGATAGTTCCAGGGGAGGAAGTCTGATGGGTTGACCTGGAGCTTTTTGATATTTTTGAGCACCCAGGTCAGGTAATTGAGGGGATTGACCCCCGCCAGCTGACAGGTGTGGATGATGCTCATGAACAGGTCTCCCACATAGGCGCCGTTTCGGGTCTTGAAAAAAAGAGCGTTTTTTCTATGCAATATCGCGTATTTCAGAGCTCTTTCACAGACATTGTTGTCCAATGGTGCTCCTGACATCTTGAGGAAGCAGGTAAGCTTGTTCCAGTGTTTGAGCATGTACTTGATGGCCTTGCCCAGTCCCGAGTTGGGTTCGACCAGCTTTTGCTCGAACTGCGTCTCACACCACGCCTTGAGGTCATCCATGACCGGGCCGCTGTTCTCCTGGTGGTATGCGAGGCGCACGTCGGGGGAAAGACCGCGCTCTTTGACAATCGAATCGTTTTTGTAGACCATGCCCAGTGCCTCGATCACATAGGTGCACTCCTCGGGGAATCGATCCATCAGCTCCACGAACTGCCTGCGGCCGTGGGTGAGGCAGTTTGAAAGGATGATCTTAAATTCCTTGGGCACATTGCGGCTGAGGGCATCGCACATCTGGATGGGCGGAGGCAGCCCCGAGGCTCGAGCGCGAAGCAGTGCTTCGAGGTTTTCGCCGGCATGGCGGTTGCCGGTCTTAAACAAGGCTATCTTGTGACCGTCCCGGATGCTGAGGATCCCGGAGGTGAAGATTCCCTTACGGGTGCTTTCCGGATCCTGCTCCTTGAGGAAGGAAAGGATTCGGGCCGTGGTGTCGTCGTTGTGCACGACTTCGCCCTGGGCGGCAGCGTTCTCAAGCGCATGGAGAAGCGGGGTGAGGGTGAGAGCCGATGCCTGGACCATATCCCACTGGGTGGATGCAGGCACTGGTTGCCCGAGGTTTTCCTGGAGCTTTTCAAGACGGTGGAAGGGCATGCCGCAGCCGTATTTGAGCACCGCCACCATGGCCGCGGCCGATGCATCGTGCTTCGCATCCCCCACTTCCGGGGGAAGGGGTGGGGTGAAGATCTCCCCGCACAGATTGCACCGCAGCCTTGTTCGTTCATAGACCGTGGCGTTACGTGGAGCCGCCCCGGTGATATGGACGAACACGGAAGGCATGGCAAGCTCGTAGATTTTTCCCCTTTCACATCCCGGACACCTGTCTCCAGAGTGCAGCTCGGGATGCTCGATCAGCACCGTGGCGCCTCCCTTATAGTCGGCTGCCGACGTTCTGCCATGCCCTTTGGGAGGTGAGCGGTCTGGTTTTTCAGACTTTGGTTTTGTGTCCGTGGGCTTGTCTTTTCCGATGATGTTTCTCGCCGTCTCAGTGGGCGCCCCCAGAAGGTATTTGCACAAACGGGCAAGAGAGGTTTTGCTCTCGGCCAGGGCCTGGGAGAGGCATTCGACGGTCTCGGTCATGGCCAGGACCACCTCCCAGTCCTCTTCGGCCAGGGCGCGGTTTTTGATTCGTGCCTGGAGCTCCTTGATCTGGGATGCGGAGATCTTCAGCTTTTTCGGTTTTCTCACGCCCATAACCTCTCCTGATACCTTTGAGTGAGGGGATAGAGCCAGATGGTTTTGACCGGCTGAGAGAAGGTGTTGTATCTGTCCATCTTTCCCCGGCCCCGGGTCTCACCCACACAGATCCAGTTGGCTGCCTGGTAACAGGTGCCGGCGAAGCGCTCCTTTTCAACAAAGGTCTCGGCCAGCACCGGACGGTAGCCGTAGCGGGTAAACCAATCCTCCGGAAGCTTTGAGCAGACAAGGGAAAGGATGCGGGATGCCAGGTTTTTTGAGCGCACCCAGGGAAGCAGGAGAAAGCGGGAGTTGTTCACCACGAGGTGGAGGTTTTCCTTTTGCTTGTCTTTGTCCCAGCCGATGAATCGATCCCGTGGGGCGGTTTTCCAGGCAGCTGCAGAGAAGCTCAAAAGGGCCAGGATCTCATCTGCTTCCTTGATAAAGTAACGCAGCTGTGCCCCTGCCAGGGAACTGTAGCCTAGGTAGTGATACCGGTCGATGAACTCATTCCAGAGCCTAACCGCAGCGCCCTCGATCACCTCGCAGTGAAGGTTGAAGGTCCCGGCCTTCTTTTCAAGAGGAGGCTTTGGCTCGGTGAACAGGCTTCGCTCGGTG
>JBKHJD010000026.1:0-13583 GCA_046538315.1 Syntrophobacteria bacterium | reverse complement strand
GTCTACTCCTATGCCAACTCTGTATATACGAGCGGCGGCGGCTCCCACGAAAACGGCTTCCGTGCCGGGATCACCAGGGCGGTTCGAGAATATCTGGCCCGGCAAAACAGCCAGCTCAAAGCAGGAGCCTCCGCGAAAGGCGGCAACGAACGGAGCGAAGCGAGTGGGAAGAAAAAGGTCAAGAGTATCACCGCCGAGGACGTTCGCGAGGGCCTGGTGGGGGTGCTCAGTGTCTTCGTCTCCGGAAGATTGGAATTTCAGGGGCAGACCAAGGAGCGGCTCAACTCGGACATCCAGCCGCAGGTGGAATCCGTTGTCAAGGACGCCTTTGAAAACTACCTTTTCCACAACCGCACCGCGGCCGAGGCAATCCTGGAGCGTATTCTGCTGGCAAGTCAGGCCAGGGAGGCATCGCGTCAGGCCAGACAGAGCGTCAGGCGCAAGAGCGCCACGAGCAGGCTCACCCTGCCGGGCAAGCTGGCGGACTGCACCTCAAAGAGGCTGGATGAGACCGAGCTTTTTATCGTGGAGGGGGATTCGGCCGGAGGCTCGAGCAAGCAGGCGCGGGATCGGCGTTTTCAGGCAGTGCTCCCGCTGCGCGGGAAGATCCTCAACGTGGAGCAGGCCAGCGCCGAGAAGATCAGGAGGAATCGGGAAATCCAGGACCTGATAAACTGCATCGGGACCAGGGCCGGCGACCAGTTCGATTACAATGCCCTGCGCTACGGTAAGATTTTCATAAACTGCGACGCGGATGTGGATGGCTTTCACATCTCTACCCTGCTGTTGACCTTCTTCTACCGCTACATGAGAGAACTCATCGAAAAAGGCCACATCTACCTGGCACAGCCGCCCCTGTACCGCATCCAGGCAAAACACGGCAGTAAAAAGGCCCGGGTTTACTATGCGTACCGCGAGGAGGAAAAGGATGAGCTTCTGAAGCGCTTTGCGGAAAAAGATATTTCCATGCAGCGCTTCAAGGGGCTGGGAGAGATGGATTCGGCGGAGTTGAAAAAAACCACGATGGACCCTGAAAAAAGACTGGCCCTGCAAGTGAGCATCGAGGATGCCGCCCGGACCGATGAGGCCTTTGAAACACTGCTTGGTCGAGAAGCGGCCCGGCGATACGCTTTCATCCAGGAAAACGCCGCCTTTGTCCGGGAACTGGATACCTAAACCCACTACTGTCAGTAGTTCGTTGTCCGCTGAAATGCGATCCCAGATTCGCCTCACTGACATAAGGTGCGCCGCGCTCCGCTTGGCACACCCTACGTGAAACTACAACAAAACGTAGGGTGTGCTGAGCGCAAGCGAAGCGCACCGTCTCCCAATGTGATCACATGGTAATTCCAAAGTTTTGCCCCTTTGCCTGGCAGTGGGACACACGTGACACCCTGGGGCCGTGTACAGATACCGGAGGCCGTGGTGGCTCTTCTGAATGACTGATAGAGTCAGTGGTCCGTTGTCCCGATCTTTTTTCATAGCCTCAGCTCAGAGGGAGCATCTGACTCGAGCTTTTTGGGGTTACGTAGCTCAGCTCGCCGTTTTTTTTCGGCCCTGGCAACGGACAACGGGCGACAAGCAACGGACGGCACTGATTCAACCCCACGGTGTGACATGTGGGTAAAACTCAGCCCGCAAGGGGAGGGAAAAAGAAGTTTTGTGATGGACACGGAGTAGGTGTATTTTCCGGTTTTGGCAACGGACAACTGACAACGGACGGAACCGGTGAAGTCAGCTATCCACGGTCCCCCGTATGAATATGCTCGCCTTTTTTCACACCCCCCCAAACCCGCTTTTCTTATCTTTTCTCAAGCAGGGCCACTACCTCGATGTGGCAGGTATGAGGAAAAAGGTCCACGGGCTGGACTCGGACGAGACGGTATTTTTCCAGGAGGACCTTCACGTCCCGAGCCAGGGTGGCCGGGTTGCACGAGACGTAGACGATGCGCGGCGGTCCCAGCTCTACGAGGCCATTTACCACCTTGGGATGCATGCCGGCACGGGGTGGGTCCGCCACCACCACCTGGGGGCTGCCATGACGGTCCATGAGTGTCGCCGGTGTCGCGATCAAGGCTTTCACATCCCCACAGACGAATTCACAGTTATCCGCACCGTTCAGCCCGGCATTGACCCCGGCATCGGCCACGGCATCCGGCAGCAGTTCCAGCCCGATAGTCTTTCGGGCTGTCCGGGCGAGTTTGATGGCAATGGTACCGGTACCGCAGTAAAGGTCCCAGACAAGCTCGGAGCCGCTGAGGGCGCAGGCATCGGCGACCTCGTCCAGGAGAATCTCGGCGGCCAGGCTGTTGGTCTGGAAAAAGGTGCCAGAGGACACACGAAAGCGGAGCCGGCCCAGGCACTCCTCGATGTAGCCCGGTCCGAAGACAACCTCCTGGGTGTCGGCACTGGCAATGTGCGCCTTTTTGCCACTGGTTCCGTGCACCAGGGTAGTGAGCTGGGGTATCTCGGCCCTCAGGCGGGAGGCAAGCTGTGATACCACGGCTGGTGCGTTTCGGTGGGGTGCAGTGATGAGCTGAACGAGCATCTGACCCCTGGACTTGCTGTCCCGGACCACCAGAAAGCGCCAGAAGCCGGTGTGGTGGCGAATGTTGTACGGGGGAAGCTCGGAGGCCAGAGCGAATTGCCGCACCACCTTGAGGATTTCTGCGGTGACTGGGTTCTGGAGGTGGCATTCATCGATGTCCAGCACCCGGTCGTAAAAGCCCCTGACATGAAGGCCCAGGGCGAAGTCTCGCGGCTTTTCCAACCGGCTGAGGCCCAACTCCTCCGGCAAGAGCCAACGGCGGTCAGCAAAGGAAAACTCCATCTTGTTACGGTAGTAATATATCTGGGGTGAGGCGATGGTGGGGCGAACGAGATCTTCAGAGAGGCTTCCGATGTGGTCCAGACATTCCCATGCCAGGTCGCGCTTTACCTTCAGCTGCTCCTCGTAGGGGAGGTTCTGCCACAGGCAGCCCCCGCAGGCGCCAAAGTGGATACAGCGGGGAGAGACGGCCCCCGGCGAATCGTGCAAGAGCTCCACTACCCTCGCCTCGGCATAGGAGGACTTCTTGCGGGTGATGCGGGCGCGGACGCGCTGCCCGGGGAGGGTCCGCTCAACAAAAATGACAAACCCGTCCATCCGGGCCAGGCCTCTGCCGCCAAAGGTGAGGCGTTCCACCTCAAGTTCGACTTCCATACCCTTGCTCAACGTGGCCATCGCATACTCTGGAAAGACATCATTTCCCCAAGCTTACCGCGGGAGCCTCCTGCTGTCAAAAACGCACGGTACAGCCGCTTTTCAACGAGTACGAATGGAAAGAAAAAAGCCTTTGCGTTTTGCAGGTGAAGCCTATAGAATAAGAAATAAAGTAATACGATGAACCGAGATTACGGGTTTAACCGTTCTTACAAGCGAGATGGCCAGATTCGCGCATTCCACGACCATCTCTCCTGTCTGTTCCCCCTCAGACAACCTCTGTGCTTCGTGCTTGCAAGGCTCAACTGCTACCCGGAAGTGCACGGTGTTTCTGTCAATCCCCGGATCGAAAGAAGGAGACATCCTATGAGTGCACCCAGAGACAGCCAGTGTCGTTACAAGGAATGTTACAATTGTAAACACCGGCTCGATTCGGTCTCGAGCAGCGAGCAGTACTGTACCTGTGCTCTCGCAGTCGATGGAAGTATACGGGTATTTGAGTGCGGTGGCCTTCGCTACTATCGACCGGCCACCAAGGCACAGAGAAGAGAACAGCACGACCGGCGGATGGCCTGCCACGCGCAAGGATAAATGGGAGTTTAGAGGGGAAGTCTCGCGGAGAAATTTTTGGTTTCAGCGGAGAACCTTTTCTGAAGGGTTTCTAGCTCCCCGGCAGTGGTGTTTTCATCCAGACTCATGAGATCACCCTCGACCGATTGAACCAGGCCTTCGCGAAACATCTTTATCCAGAACATGGCGCTTTCCCTGTTCGGCTCCTGCACGTGGATACCGCCGGCCTGCTCCTCCTCGGCCGGTGTGCTCTCGCCAGGGTCCTGGACATAGACATCGCCGCCGAATATTTTCTGAAGGTGTTTGAGCGCCTGGCGGCCTGCGCCCTTGCGCTTTTCGCCGAGAACTTCTAGATGGAACAGAGTGATATGCTTTACCCCCTGTTCGTCGAGCCACAGGCTTAGATTGCCTTTGTACTGACCCGGCTTCTCAAACTGGAGAAGCTCCATGGGACCGTACCCTTTGAGAATCGTCAAAAGCTCTTTGATGCCCCGTTCCTTCTCTGTACCCGTCCAGATAATGTCCTTCCAGACAACCTGCGCCATGCCCTGAAATCACCCCACTTTGACCAACGTACGCTCCACTTGAGGCGCGAATTAGAGATAATAATAACTTTCACGTGACGGCAGCATAGAATATTTCCGGAAAAATTGGAATAGGAAATATACCTTGCTGCAAGAGAATGAGATTTCTCTTTATGGACTCTGCCCCAGATCCATAGCCAGCAGCGTGCAATCACCTGATTGCATCCCAACCAGTGCTTGCTCATCACTGCTTGGTCCCCATACTGGACATCTGCTCCGTGACTGTTTCGCTGCCGGGGCGGGAGCGGAGCGCCTCCTTCGGGCCGAGGTCCTCTGCCGCCAGAAAGTAGGTGGCGGTGCCCACGGCATGATCCAGGAGTCGCATAGCGTTGAACCCGGGCGTTCCCGTCAGGAGCCAGTGTACCGGGTTCGGGTGATAGATGCTGGAAATACGCCTCACCTGGCGAGGAAGCCGGCAGTGAAGGGTCTTGGCGAGAATCTGGCAGGCAAATTTGAGCTCGCCAACGATCTGGATGAGAACGTGATGGAGATACGCCGGATTGCCTTCTTGACGGTACAGATGCTGCGCCACCTCCCACTGGACCAACCGGGACCAACCCTCCCGGTTCCACTCTTCTTCCTGGGCTCCAAATTGCTCGACGTAGAGATGGTGTGCATACTCGTGTGCGAGGTAGGACTGAAACTGAATGGCCTGAAGCTGGTCCATAACGATGGCCGCCTCACCCTTCCAATTTCTCACATAGCCGCACTGGTGCTCGATGTTGATCCGGGT
Organism: Syntrophobacteria bacterium; assembly: GCA_046538315.1. GTDB lineage: Bacteria > Desulfobacterota > Syntrophobacteria > BM002 > BM002 > JBKHJD01. The sequence goes on along the minus strand of JBKHJD010000026.1, from coordinate 8,494 downwards.
GCATCGGTAGAGCAGAAGGGGAATAACAAGAAGCGAGAGGCTGGCGCCTCGCGCCAGCCAGACGCCAGGGCCTCCCCCTGAAAGGTACAGAGAAAGCAGAAGCAAAAATACGCAGACGGGTATGAACAACAGGTAGAGGACCATGATCCTCTGCGGTAGCCGGCTGAGCCGGCGGGTGAGAACGAGATCTGGCTGGGTCTCGGGGAGGTTGTCAAGACCCACTACCTGGTGCGTGTGTTTGATCACGCGGGAGAAGAGCAGGCGGGCCTCGTCCAAATCGGTTATCCTGGAACCAAAATCTCTCGCGTCCAGGTTTCGCCGAAGCCGTTCTTTGTCATCCAGCAGATCAATCAAGCTCTTCAAGGTTTCCACCCGGGTGAAATGCCGGGGAAGTACCCGTAGACGCACGGGCTCTTGCTTTTTCTGTCTGTACTGATGAAAAGGAAACATCTTCGAACAGGACCTTCCAACCCCTCCTGAGGCCTGTTGGCCCAGGGGGGCGAGAGCACTTCGGATTGCAGACAGCCTGCCGGCTTTTTTTCAAACTACCACCGGGGCTCGTCGTTTGGCAACCCGCCATGATCATATTTTTGAAAGGGGCGTTCCGGGTCACTTCCAGGTAACGTTCGCAGTCGGTTTTGATGGTGGAAAAAACGACTTTTACCGCGGCAGACATTCTGTTAAAAGTATACCGCTATGGAACTCTCGGTCCCTGTATTTCCATTCACTGCCATCGTGGGCCAGGAGCAGATGAAGCAGGCTCTGGTCCTGAGCCTCGTTCACCCGGACATTGGCGGGGTGCTCATCCGCGGTGAACGGGGCACCGGGAAGTCCACGGCCGTCCGGGCACTGGCGAGCCTCCTGCCTCCCATACCTGTGGTCGCCGGCTGCCCGTTTCGCTGCCATCCTACAGATCGTGCTCTCATGTGTCACCAGTGCCTGGAGCGGTATCTCCAGGGCGAAGCCTTGTCCGTGGCGCAGGATTCCATGAAGGTGGTGGATCTTCCTCTGGGCTCTACGGAAGAGATGGTGCTGGGGACCCTGAACATCGAGCAGGCGGTGCGCCAGGGAGAAAGATCATTTCAACCCGGACTGCTGGCGAGGGCACATCGGGGCTTTCTCTATGTGGACGAGGTGAATCTCCTTCCCGACCATCTGGTTGACATTTTGCTGGATGCGGCGGCCATGGGCGTGAACGTGGTGGAGCGGGAAGGTATATCCTTCAGCCACCCAAGCAAATTCATTCTCGTGGGCACCATGAACCCCGATGAGGGCGAGCTGCGCCCGCAGTTGCAAGACCGCTTTGCCCTGTGCGCGCAGGTTCGTGGAATCAAAGACGAGGAGGCCCGTCGTCAGGTGGTGGCCAGGCGTCTTGCCTTTGAGCAGTCGGCGCGGGCCTTTGCGGAGCAGTGGCTGGATCAAGAACAGTCCCTTGCCTCTCACATCCTGGAGGCGCAGAAACGCCTGGACAGCATTATCCTTCCTGAAACGCAGCTTGCATTGATCACGCGTATGGCTTCTGTTTTTCGTGCCGACGGTCACCGGGCCGATATTGCCATGGCAAAGACCTCCATGGCCATGGCCGCGTATGTTGGCCGCAACAGGGTAACCAATCAGGATGTCATGCATGCGGCTCGCCTCGTCCTGCCTCATCGTCTCCGCCTTGACCCTGCCGAAGAGCTCTCGCCCGCGGAGAAAATCGAGCAGCTCCTTGAGAAAATCCAGGAGATGGAGGAGGCCGCCATGGAAGAACCAGCCCGGAAAGCAGAGGTAAAAAAAAAGACCGTGTCCAGGGGTCGCTAACCCTTGACTGGGGAAGGCGGTTCCATATTGGCAGCACGTACACCGTACGCAGTCGTGACAGGGCGCCGGCGGCGAGGCGGCGTTTGTGCCGCGGCAGGCGGCCGCGACACACTCCTCTGGCCTCCAGCGGCAGGTACGTGAAGAGCCGCCTGCCGCAGGGGCGCTCACGCAGCATTGCCCTGGATGCGAGCTTGCGCGCGGCAGCGGGACGCGGGCCGCAGGATGAGACGAGCTCGAGCCGCATCCGGATTACCCCTCCCGACATCCGCGAGAAGATGCGAGTGCAGCCGACTGGTGCATCCATCCTCTTTCTGGTGGATGCCAGCGGTTCCATGGGTGCCAACCGCCGGATGGTTTTCACCAAGGGTATTATTTTCTCACTTCTCAACGATGCCTATCACAAGCGGGATCAGGTGGGGCTACTGGCATTTCGAGCTGCGCAGACCGAACTGGTCCTGCCATTTACCAGGAGCCCTCTGGTGACACGACGGCAGCTTCGAGACCTGGCAGTCGGCGGTAAGACTCCGCTCGGCCTGGGACTCAAGGAGGCGGTTATTGTGCTGGAGCGCCAGCAAAGGAGGCGCGCGGACCAGCGGTGCCTCCTGGTGGTGGTCTCAGACGGCAAGGGGAATGTGGCCCTCGAATACGAGGATCCTTATGACGAGGCAATGCACCATGCCGTACTGGTAAAGCAAAAGGGTATCGAGAGCATTTTCCTGGACACCGAAGAAGATCCGTGTAGCTTCGGCTACGGTCGCCAGCTAGCCCGGGCCATGGGTGCAAGGTATCTGTCGGCCGAAGCGATCCGGCAGCGGGGTGTCATTGAACTGCCCTTCTAGATGGAATGTCAGTTGTCCGTGGTCCGTAGTCCGTCGCATCAATATTTTCATAGTATCAGGTCGGATATCAGCCGAGTTGAACTTTTTTTGGGGTATGGAGCCGAACTGGCCGTATTTTTCCAGTACTGGCAACGGACGACGGACAACAAGCAACGGACAATACGTGAGGATGTCACTTGACATAAGCATGAATACGCCATAAAATTGTGACATTTCTCACGTGACCTGGCTTTTGCGAAGGACACCATGGAATTCTGGCGGGTTCCCCTCGATGCAGATGAGATTCGGGTAAGTCGAGGAATAGTGTATATCCTGGAGGAGCGGTGCAAGGGCTGCGGGTACTGTATCGAGCTATGCCCCCGGCAGGTTCTTGAATTCTCTTCGAAGTTCAACGAAAAGGGTTATCATCCTCCTGTCGTAAAAAAGCCCGAAGACTGTGTCAACTGCCACTACTGCGAAATCATCTGCCCTGATTTTGCCATCTACACAGTCGAAGCCCCTATTTTACCATAACGCCTGGAAGGGTAGAGCCTTTCTCCTCGCGGGACAAGGGTTTGCACCACGGAAGTCGGGACCAGCGGCCATAGTCCGGATTGTCCTTGGCTGAAAAACTCCGGCCTGCACCCTGCGGTCCAATTCCCCGCTTGCAGGATGCCGAGAATCCTCTGGTTTCGACGTGCTGGGGCAGGCGGGCCCTATGATCACTTCTGTCAATGAGGGACAGGATGAAGCACTCGGTGCTCACCGGTGAGCATTTCATGATAGGTGATATTGCCTGCGCTGAAGGGGCACTGGCAGCGGGATGCCGTTTTTTTGGCGGCTACCCGATAACTCCTGCCACGGAAATCGCTGAACGTATGGCTGCGCGCCTTCCGGAACTTGGGGGCACCTTCATCCAGATGGAGGACGAAATAGCTGCAATGGCCTGTGTACTCGGTGCCTCATGGGCGGGTGTGAAGAGCATGACCGCCACTTCCGGACCAGGCTTCAGTCTCATGATGGAAAACATCGGCCTGGGGATCTGTACCGAAACGCCCTGCGTGGTGGTAAACGTGCAGAGGGCCGGACCGTCGACGGGCCTGCCCACCCAGGGTGCCCAGAGTGACGTGATGCAGGCACGGTGGGGCTCACACGGTCACTACGAGATTATTGCCCTTGCACCATCATCGCCCCAGGAGCTGTTCTCTCAGACGATTACCGCCTTCAATTTGAGTGAGACGTACCGTTTGCCTGTTCTGGTGATGACGGACGAGGTCGTCGGGCACATGAGTGAGAAGGTCATCATCCCGAAGGCCGAAGAGATCACGACCGTATCGCGGCCCAGACCAAAGGGCAGGAAAGACCGATTCAGGCTCTACGAACCGGGACCAAACGGCGTTGCCCCCATGCCGGTGGCAGGGCAAGGCTATAACGTGCATGTAACCGGTCTTACCCACGATCAGAGGGGCTACCCGGTTATGACGGTGGAGACCCAGCAAGAGATGATGAGTCGGCTGGTCGGCAAGATTCGCAAAAACCTTGGAGACATCATCCGGACTGAAAGCTACCGGCTGGATGACGCCGAAATCGTCATTGTGTCCTACGGGGTCTCAGCTCGAACCAGCCTGGCTGCGGTGGAGCAGGCCAGACAACAGGGCATCAAGGCGGGGCTTCTGCGTCTGATTACCCTGTGGCCTTTTGCGGAGGAGCAGATTCGAAAACTGGCGGGAAGGGTGAAGGGATTTGTGACCGTGGAGATCAATCTGGGCCAGATCCACCAGGAAGTTGAAAGATCTGCGCAGGGCAAGGCCCCTGCCTTTCTGGTGGGACATCCAGGTGGAACGATCATCCACCCCGAGAGTGTCATGCAGGTATTGAAGGAGGCCTTTTGAACCATGAAGCAGAGGCAGAAAAGGGCCCGAAAACAACCGGCGCATCCCCTGGACGGTCTCCTGCGCACAGACCGGATTCCCCATATCTGGTGTCCGGGATGCGGTATCGGAACGGCCTTCTCATCATGTCTGACCGCCATACAGGGAAGCGGCCTGGACCTGAAAAAGGTGGTGATGGTCTCCGGGATCGGCTGTTCGGGACGGGGTGCAGGGTATGTAAAGCTGGATTCATTCCATACCACCCACGGCAGGGCGATTCCCTTTGCCACGGGACTGAAGCTCGCTAACCCCGAGCTCAATGTGGTTATTTTCAGCGGAGACGGCGACCTCCTGGCTATCGGCGGCAATCATTTCATCCATGCAGCGAGACGAAACATTGATCTGACCGTTGTCTGTGTGAACAACTTCAACTATGGCATGACCGGAGGCCAGGTGGCAGCGACCACACCGTACCGGGCCAAGACGACGACCACACCGGCCGGAAATCCCGAAAACCCCTTTAATATGCCGCGGGTGGCCTACGCATCCGGAGCTACGTACGTAGCCAGATGGACCGTACTGCACACCCGGGAGCTTACAGAGTCCATAGAGACGGCACTGCTCAAGAGGGGCTTTTCCTTCATCGAGGTTCTTTCCCCCTGTCCGGTAAACTATTGCAGACGCAACAAACAGAAGCCCCTGGACACTTTGCGGCTCTACCAGGAAAGGACTATTATCAAAAATGGTGCCGACCCCGCCGAGCTTGACATTGATTTCGAAAAGGGAATCACCCTGGGCACCTTTATTGACCAGGACCGAGACACCTGTGATGAGATGTATGAGAAGATTTGCCGGGCAACCTAGTATTTTAGAAAGTAGAATCGAGGTACCAGCTCGATGACGCCCAACCAGGCTGCGGGGAAAAAGGAGATGATTATTACGGGCTTCGGGGGTCAGGGTATTATCCTGGCCGGTCGCATTCTGGGCAAGACCGCCGCCATAGGAGACCACAAGCAGAGCACGCTTGTCCAGTCCTACGGGCCGGAGTCCCGTGGAGGTGCTTGCAGTGCCCAGGTTGTCATTTCAGAGGCACCTATCCATTATCCCTACGTCTCGCAACCTGACATCCTCGTATGTATGTCCCAGGGTGGCTATGACAAATTCGCAGGACAGATGAAGCAGGGTGGGATTCTTATCGTTGACAAGGACCTGGTTCGCCCCCGCAAGGGCGAAAACAACATAATGTTCTCCATTCCTTCCACTCGTATGGCCGAAGAGCTGGGTAAAGTCATGATGGCCAATATCATCATGCTCGGTTTTTTCGCCGCTATCACCAAGGCGGTCTCTCTGGAGGCGGCGCGGGACAGCGTCGCCGATTCGGTACCGAAGGGAACAGAGCAACTCAACCTTGAGGCGTTTCGCAAGGGCTACGAATACGGTCTGGCCACACTCAAGGGGCGGGAGAAGAAGGCAAGAGGCCAGAGAGGAGCCACTTCGTGAGTCTTGCCAAAGAACGGCTTCACAAGGTCGTCGTCATCGGGGCCACCCCAGCCGGGGTGGCAGCTACCAACAAACTGGGGGAACTGGGCATACCGGTCACGGTGGTGGATTCCGATCCCGACCTGGACGAGAAACTCTCTCGATCCAAGTGGAGGCTGAGCTCGGGAATGCCGCTGAACCATGCTCATCGTCCGGGCGTTATCAGGATCCTCAGGAATCCGGGCGTCCAGTGCGTCATGCCCGCTGAAATCAGCTCCATCAAGCACAACCCCCAAGGGTTTCGCCTGCGCCTCAGGCGGGTGCAGACCTTTGTGGATCCAGAGCGGTGCACTCTCTGCGGTCGTTGCCTCGAAGTCTGCCCGGTTCTCAGAGCCGAGGGCGAAAAGGCTATCAGGTTCAACAGCCGGCGAAGCCTGCCGGGACGGGCTGTCATCGACAAGCGCCGTGCGCCCCTGTGCCAGGTACAATGCCCGCTTGGAGTAAACGCCCAGGGCTACATAGCCCTTGCCAAGGCAGGCAGGTTCCATGAGGCTCTGGATCTCATTAGAAAGGACAACGTGCTGCCGGGAGTCTGCGGGCGCGTCTGCACCCATCCGTGTGAGCTTGCCTGCCGGAGAGGTGACCTCGATGAGCCCATTGCCATCAAGAGTATAAAACGTTTCCTGGCAGACTACGAAGGTGCCCATATCCGGGAGGTAAAACGGGTCCCTGTTCAGAGACGCTCAGAGAAGGTTGCCATTATAGGCTCCGGGCCTGCCGGGCTTGCCGCGGCAGCGAATCTGGCTCGATACGGCTACCAGGTAACGGTTTTCGAAAAAGAGAAGATGGCAGGTGGGTTGCTGCGCTACGCCATCGGTCCACACCGGCTGCCGCGGGATACCCTCGATGCCGATCTCAGCTATATTGAAAACCTGGGAGTGGAATTCACGACCTCTCATCAGGTGGATCTGTCCTCTGAGGTGGATCGGCTCAAGAGAAACTTCAACGCCGTGATTCTCACCACAGGGACATGGTCGGACCGGATGCTAGGTGTACCCGGGGAACAACTGGAAGGGGTTGAGAGTTGCCTGTCTTTTCTGAGCGGACTCCATCGGGGCGAGTTTCCAAAACTCAGAGAGAAGGTGGCGGTGGTCGGCGACGGAAACGCCGCCTTTGACCTGGCCCGGACCCTTGTGCGTCTCGGCGCCACCGTCACCGTAGTGTCGTGGTTTCCCGAAGACCTTATCCCGGCCGATCCCGAGGAGATCGGGGCCTCCCAGGAGGAAGGGATATCCCTGCAAGATAGCACCCAGGTCATTGCCTTTGTCGGCGGCAACGGGCGGCTGGAGCGGTTGCGTTGCAGACCAACCAGACCGGGAGAGCCCGATGCCGAGGGAATCCCGTGGCCGGTAATCGTGCCGGGAAGTGAGGCCTTTGAACAGAGATTTGATCGGGCTTTCGTTGCAATCGGTCAGGCGGGGGCGTTTCAGTCCCGCAAAGATACAGGGGAGATCACTATCACCTCCCGAGGCCTCCTGGAGGTGGACGGATCCCTCCGTACGAATCTCTCCGGGGTCTATGCAGCAGGTGATGCGGTTTCGGGTCCCTCGAGCGTGGTGGAGGCTATGGCGGCGGGAAGGAAGGTTGCCAGGACGGTGCACCTGGATCTCTCGGGAGAAAAGAACGGTCAAATAACCACAATGAGGCCGCAGAATAGAGAGTATCCCGGCATTTCCCCTGACATTCCTTCACTGCCGAGACCGTCCATGCCCGAGAGGCAACCTGCTGCCCGCAGGAGGAGTTTTGCCGAGGTAGCCCTGGGTTTGAACCAAGGCCAGGTCCTTTCTGAAGCCGAGCGGTGCTTGCAGTGTGGCGTGTGCGCCGAGTGCCTCCAGTGCGTTGAGGCGTGCGGTGCAATCGGCGCGATCAACCATGCCGAGCTCATGGAAGAGTTCGTGGAACAAGCTGGTGTTGTGATTCTCGCAGACCCGGAGGCGACCCCTCCCATCAAGGGGGAAGATGTAATCAGGGCCTATGGTCCAGGGGCTGCAAAGTCTGATGTGTTCGCCATGATTGTCCGCGGCTTTGCCGCGGCGGCAAAGGCTACCATCCTTCTGGGAGGTACCTCGCAACGGCCGAGGGGACGGGCTCTATCTTTCTCTGTGCCGGAGCCCGGGCTCTCTTCCGAGATCCGCCTGGGAGTCTTTGTGTGCAGATGCAACGATTCGCTCGGCTGGCTGGACGGTATGAGCGACTATATAGAGAGCCTGGGCTCGCAGGAGGATGTGGTGCACACCGAAGTGCTATCTTCAGCCTGTGTACCCGAGGCCATTTCAAGCATCCTGCGAACCATTCGTCAAAAAGGCATAACCCGTGTGCTTCTTGCCTCCTGCATATGCTGTCCGCTGGATTTTGTATGTAGTTCGTGTACGGATCAAAGGAGTCGGCTCAAACATGCCCTTTTCACTGGAACAGGCTTGAGCCGGTCCATGTTCGAAACCTGCAATCTCAGGGGAGAAGTAC
>JBKHJD010000025.1:0-13606 GCA_046538315.1 Syntrophobacteria bacterium | reverse complement strand
CCTGTATCCCGAGGCACTCTTTTCCGCATCCTTTCAGCTCTCCTTCATTGCTGTCGGTGCCCTGGTCTTCGTTGTTCCGCGCCTGCCGTTTCCTCGCGCAGGAGACGGCCACCAGAGAGGATGGCCCCGGCGCCTGCGCTTGCTCTGCCAGTTCATCGCAGTCTCTCTGGTCTTGTCTCTCTTCACCGCGCCCGCCGTCCTGTACCACTTCCACCGGGTAAGTCCAGTAGGAACTGTGGCAAACATTGTTGTGGTTCCGCTGGTATCCTTTCTCATTTTACCGGCCGGCCTGGCGGCTCTGTGCATCCTGCCTGTTTCCACCAATCTGGCCGGCTTCCTTCTCACCCTGGGCAGCCTCGGTCTTGATCTGGTGGTCAAAGTAGCCACATGGCTCGGCGGCCTCTCCTGGGCCTGCCTCTGGCCGGGAATCCCCAGAGCCTGGGAAGTCGCCCTGGCCTATGTGTTGCTCCTTCTGCCTTTTCTGAGGGTCTCCTCCTGGTGGCGCGGCGGCCTCATTCTGGCCGGAAGCCTCCTGCTCGTCGTTTCCTGGACGCTGCCTGCGGGGTTTGGATCAAAGCAGTCCTTTCTTCGGGTGACCTACCTGGATGTAGGCCAGGGAAACTCGGCTGTGGTTGAGTTTCCCCAGAAGGCGGTCATGCTCATTGATGGGGGCGGTTTCCAGGGAAGCTCCTTTGACGTCGGCCGCCACCTGGTCGCCCCGTACCTGTGGCATCGCCGTATTCGCAGCCTGGACGTCATGGCGCTCAGCCATGCCCATGCCGACCATTTCCTCGGTCTACGTTTCGTGGCCGCCCACTTTCCTGTGAAGGAATTCTGGTACAACAAGGTATCAACGGATGATCCGCATTTCCTTGAACTGATCGACTGCCTCGCCCGAAAAAACGTCGCCTTCCTGGGCCCCGAGCACCTCGCCTCGGGCCGCCGCATCCAGGGAGTGGACGTCAAGGTGCTTCACCCCCCGGCTGGATCAGGTCCAGTTGCCGCCGTTCCCACCCACACAGAACTCAACAACCTCTCCCTGGTACTGTGGCTTCGCTACAAGCATATCGGCTTCCTTTTTCCCGGAGACATCGAACGGGAGGCCGAGCGCAGACTGACGAGCCTGCCCGGTCTCAAGCCGGTCCAGGTACTGCTCGTTCCGCATCACGGCAGCCGCACCTCCAGCTCCATGGCGTTTTTACAGCGGCTCAAGCCGAAGATTGCCGTCTTTTCACTTGGTTTCGCCAACCCCTTTCACCTGCCCGCTTCACGAGTGCGCAAGCGCTACCGCAACCTCGGCGTGCGTACGTGCCGGACGGACCGCCATGGAGCCATTACCATCCGCACGGATGGCCATGACATACAGGTTGAGACTTTTCTTCCGGCAAAGCAGTAGGAAACAAGCTGGCTGGTCAGTATCTGTCCGGAAACTCCTTGCGAAGCAGGGATTTAACAGGGTGAATCCTCCCTCTCCGAGGCGTAGGCTCTACCCTCCTCCTGCCAGTATAAGCCCTACAGGCTGGAAGCGGAGCCCGAGGCCGTCGAGGGGAGGAAGTAATGGAGTTTCCGGATCGAGACTAACTATAACTAGATAGGGTACACGATGCCCGGGGAGCACCTTTTGTGATCTCCAGCTTTTGATGCTATAGTGAGTCAGGGTATGCTTTGTTGCCGGGAAAGACTTGATTTATATCCCTGCATGAGGACAAAAGTGGGACAGGACAGGAAAGGAGAACTCCTGAAGGTTCTCGAGGGCGTTCGGGTTCGCGTTGCTCGAAGCCGCTCTCATGAAGAGATCAGGGCTGTAGCCCGTCACGATCGATTGCACGAGCACCGCGGAAAAGACAGTGAGCCGCTGACCGAGCCTGAGCCGGGGGGACTCTTCATGGTCGGTAACAAGTGGCTCGGCATCCCCCGGGAATCGAAGCTCAAGCACCCGGCGGCGGTTGTCAGGGAGGGCCAATGCCGCACCGGACTCAGCAAGGGAAGCGATGCAAAGCGTCTTCGGCCCCACTATGCCTCCCACTACGTATTGGTTGAGCCGGACGCAGGGAATGGACTGCAGAAGTTCACTGCCTTCGATCCCTTGCTGCGTTGGGTCGGCTGTCGCCGTATTTTTGCAGATGACTACCTGGGCAGGCTTTCTGAACAAGACTTCAAAAGGCTCATCGCGGCGGTTGATGCCTTCTCTCGGCATCCATAGAGATCAGTGGCTCCATGAGCAGATCGTACGATTTTCACCCCGAAATAACATTCTATGCAGAACACGGGGAGGTGCGCCCCGAATTCTTTCAGAAGCTGCGTGATCTCGTGCGGCGGCGGGCCCGGCGATATCCTCCCGGGCTCTTTCTGATTGGGGCCGAAGTCTGGAATGCGGAAGCGATCAATGAAGTGGCACTTGAGTTTGCTACAGGTTGGCTCTTCGATCCCGATAATCTCCGAGTGCGCTATCTCGTTGATGCTGCCTGCAAAGATGACAGGCTCGATGGCCTGATGGTTCGCATGTTCGAGCAGTTTCTCGTCCACTCTCTTGCGAAGAAGAATCCACGGAAGGCCAACCTCATCAAGCGTGTCCGCCGCCGCCTCGGTGCTATGGAAAAAGCAGGGCAACTTGCAACCACAAGCGTGGGAGGAGACACGCGGTTTCGCCGCAGGGAGAAATGTGCGGCTGGTGTGGTTACCGAGCAAGAGTTGCGTGAGTCCGTTGACTTTCTCCCCCCTCTGAACCCGCGTGTCTATCAACAGGGTGAGAAGACCTCGCCCACGGTTTCCAACGACCAACTGGAAGAGATCCTCCGGGCGATTTTCACCAGGCATGCAGGCTGGATTCCCGAAAAAACACTCTGGACATTTCTTTCCTGGTATCTGGACATCTTTGACACAGTCCAGACCTCGTTCATCCAGAAAACAAGCAGCAAAACAGCCACGGATACGCCTGAGGACCTCACCGCACAAATCGTCTCGAGCTGTGGTGAACAGCTCGCTCATGCGCTGGTCGCCGAAGCACTCGGCAAGATCAGTGCTCGCCAACGGCAGATTCTCCGGCTCTACTACCTCGAGGGACTGGAGCCGCGGGAAATCATGGAGCGCGTCGGTATCAGGAAATCGACCTTTTACCAGGAGCTGGCCAGAGTCCGAAGCGCTCTTTCGGAAATTGAAACAGAAAATGGAATATAGCCGCCTTGCACCCTTTCTATCAGTAAGGCCATGGATGTTCGCCTATGCCCAGTGATCAGTCCTTCGAACGCCTGAAAGGCCACATCGCCCAATTGAAATCAAGCGCACCTCCAGGGAAACGGGGGTTGCCGGTACGCCCCTATACGGGCATGACCTTCTTTCTCAGGGTACCGCGAGACCAGTCAGCGGAGAAGGAAGACGGCCATGCGCTTCTCGTTGTTATCCGGGAGCTTGGACACGACCTGTTGCTCTGCGCGAAGTTCTCCCTGGAACTCGGCATGGCGGGGCCTTATGATCTGATAATAGAGCCTCACCAGTGGAGCGGCGGTTATGCGGTCATTGCTGAGCCCTGGAACACACTCGTGGTCCATGCCACCGACGTGGACAATCGCCACAACGACCTGCCCCATGACCTTACCCGGCTGATCTCTACCCTTGTCGAGCATTACCAGCAGGGCCACCCACCTCCGGGTAACATCACCAACGTCGGCCCGCCGCTGGAGGATGCGGACGAACGTCTCGAATTCCAGGAGCGCGAGGCCGCGCTCGTGGAAAGAGCCCGCCGTCTCCTACATGAGCGGCCCTCCGGCCGCATCATCAAGCTGCCTGTGTCTCCAGCTGCGAGCAGAGAAGGCTCGCCTCCTGAAAGCTTGCGGGCCTGCGCTGATGCCGGCGATCTGGAAAGCACTATCCGAGATGCCTGGGAGATGCTGGAGCGGGATACGCTGCTCTATGAAACTGATACGGGGTCGCTTTACGCCAGGGTGGATCGAGGGCGATTGCTCTTCATCTGGTTCTCGGAGCATGGGAACCCACCGCCTGCGATCGAGGCGCAGCCTGTCCTCACACTATCTCAAGAGAGCCTCACCGACGGTAGCGGAGTGTTGCTGGGCAGCATCGATCCTGGTCCGGAACTGCGAGATCTAGTGCTTCATGTGACCGAACTGGAAGAAACCAAACGTCTTATTCTCGAGTGGGAATGAGCCATGAACGAGCAGCTGCTGGCCTTGTGCACCGCCCTCTGGCCGAGCAACCCGATCCTCGTACTGCAAACGATTGCAAGAGACTGGAGCGATGTCTCCTCCAGACAGGAGTACCGGCGACTGAGCGCCGTGCTTTCCGCCCTCCGCGGGCGGGACATTGCCTGCACGGTCGAGGCGCTTCAGGCATTCCGGTTGCAGGCAGAGCTTCCCGAGGAGCTGCTTCCCCGAGAGGCACATTCTCACAGACGGCCGGTCGTACCGGTTTTCAGTAGTCGCATGGGTCAGGGTCTGATTGCACCGCTTGATCTTTCACCCGCCACTGACTTCGCTGTTCAGCCGCATCTCCAGATACGTATCGACAAGCTCTGGAGCCTCGCCTCATTGGCACAGAGAGCTCTCCGCAACCTAACCGGCAGGGAGTATCCGCTCTCTCTTCGTCTCCCGTGTACTGTCAGTACGTGTTATCCGGAGAGCATTGCCGGAAGGTCCATGGAGCTGCCCTTGCTCCTGGCGATCCTTCGGAGGGTCGCACCCGAAGGCGCGTCTCTGAAGCCTATCTTTGCCTCCGCCGGCATAGACGAAGCCGGGCGGCTCGAAGAGGTGGAGCACTTCGAGGAAAAGCTGAACGCCTTCCTGCGGGAAGTGGGACCTGGTGCCACGGCGGTGGTCACGCCGCGGCAGCGAGCCCTTCTCGGTGATCGCCGGAGCCTTTTCGAAGAGGTGCTCGTTGTCTCGACCGTGGACGAGCTCATGGCAGCCCTGTTCAGAAAGGCATGGCTTGCAGATGCCCTGGAACCAATCAATAATGTTGAAGCAGACAGGCTCCTTGCGACCGTTCGCTCCTTGTTTGGCCAACAACTACATCGCGTGGCCCTTCAAGCGGCCGAAGCAATGGAAGCTTGCGGTCATGCGCTCACGGCTCCCCAGAAAGTTGAGCTCCTGGGCCTGGTGCAGTACGGCCACTCTTACTTCGGTCGCTTTCAAGAGGGGATCCATTATCTTGAGAAAGCCCGGACCTTGCTGGACGAGCAGACCGGACTTGTTGGACATGACTGGCGGGCCGACAAGCTCAACAAAATGGCGGTTCAGTTCTATGATGCCCACCGTTTTCGGGAAGGCAGGAACCTTCTGGTGCAGATTTCAGGCGAAAAGGGCGACGAGTTCCCCGATCACATGGACAGGGTGCTCGCGGCCAAGATCCTCGGAACACTGGGCCAGATGGAAACCGCCCTTGACCGGTTCAACGAGGGGCAGCACCTGCTCGAGAAATGCGTCCATATGCTGAAACAGGTTGCACCCTCGGAGGTGTCGCGCGCCTGTAACTACCTCGTGCACAACAGACTTCGGGCAGGAAGCCCCGATGAAGCGGAGCAACTGCTGAAGGAGTCAGCTTCCTGGGTAGATTTGATGGACACGTATGGCAGGCAGTTCCGCTCTTTCTACCGGGCTGAGATTGCCAGGCAGCGTAACAGCCCAGCGCCGGAAGATCTCCAACTGGTAGAGAATCTTCCCCTTCCGCACCCTCTCGCCTTCACTCTCCAGGCTCTCGCCCGCAACCAGGCACTGGCCCTGGAACAGCGCCTGGGATTCATCTCCAGGGCGGCCAAGATCCTTGAAGCACACGAAGCCGGGGGCGTCTGCCGATTCCTGGCACTTTGCTACCGGCTCTACGAGGCTCGGCTTCTGAAAAATGACGACGAATTCGCCGCTCGCCGGCAGGAATTGCGCGAGTGGATGGCCGAAGTCGGAAGCGAGCCGTATCAGGCAAGATACCAGGGATTTCTGGAAGCAGAAAACCGGCCGCTCTCTTTCGCCGAAGCGCTTCTTGCAGCAGTACCATATCATTGAAATTCGAAATCGTGCACGAGTTCAGTTCAAGTGCAAGCCATCGTAGGGTGCGCCAAGCCGAGCGCGGCGCACCGCAGTTCAGGCAATCGCGGTGCCGGCTTACCGATCAAGATCAGCGGAAGGGAGGTGACTCTAACCCCAATACCGTTCGTGCGACCACTCTGGAGATGGTGCGGTTCGCTAGCGCTCAGCACACCCTAGCTTTTGTTCCACCCTCATGTAGGGTGTGCCAAGCTGAGCGCGGCGCACCTTATCTCTGAACCCCTCAACGCTTACGAAATTCGCCATTGTAGGGTGCGCCAAGCCGAGCGCGGCGCACCGCAGTTCAGGCAATTGCGGTGCGCTTCGCTAATGCTCAGCACACCCTACCGAAACTGTGCACTTCACAACCGATCGGGTCCGGGCATTCCTGACGGATCCCGAGCTTGCATCTATGATCTATGAAGGAGCAAAGCCATGCGAGGAATGATCCTGTCTGTGGGAGGGACCCCTGACCCTCTGGTCAGGTCGATATTGACACACAAGCCTCAACTGTTCTGCTTATTTCCATTTCAAGACAGCCTCCACGTCAGCGGAGAGGTCAAAAAAACAAGGTGAGAGCAGCAAAAGGGATCCGCAGGAACTATACGCGAGACATGAGTCGATTGTCGCCCATGGCAGGTTTTTCAGGGAAGGGAAATTAATCTAGAGAGTCCCCTTGACTTGGTGTCTCTGCGTCCTAGTGGTAATTATTCTGTTCGCTTCCCCTGAATTGCGGTGGCTGCATACTTCTTTCAACAGCCCTGGGAGCGCCTGTCCCCCCCGGGAAATCTCTTATTCCTATAGTCCTTTACCATCGAGGCTTTACCGCGGTGGGGGCCATGAGGCAACCCGCCTCACCCGTTTCTCTTGCCGACGAGTTCTTTGAGCTTCTCGTATCGCTCACTTCGTTCCAGCTTTTTTTTCTTTTTTTGCCTCTCCTTATTCGCGCTGATCAAAGCAATTTGCGATTCGAAAACTGTCAGCAGTTGCTTCGCCGCGGTCCGCCGCACCGTCTCGCTTATATCGAGTTCGAGGACCTTGGTGGCGTAACCGATATCGATGCCCTTTATTGTGGTCAAACCGGCTTTTTCCAGATGGTCAAGCTCTCCTGTGTCGTCCACCGCTTTCACGTAAGCAGCGAATCTCTCAGGTGCCGGGCGGAGTCGCAATTCCTCGAAGGCCTCATCCAATGGGGATCTAGACTCCAGTTCTTCCGAAGCGCGTCCTCTACCTGAACTTTCCTGAACATCGGACTCCAGCTGAATTGCGTCCCCCTGTTCCAATATTTCCATCAACCCATAACCAACAGCCGTCTTGGCACCTATGCCCCAAAAGGTCAGAGCTTCTTTCAAGAAGGTTTCGGCCTGCTTCAGTATCCGAGCATCTCTGGATGCTATGGTAAACTCAAACTCTGAGCCTTCCTCGAGCACGAGGAAAGGAATTGGGTTGGGATCCTGGTCCTCGGACGCAGGATGTTTGCCTTTTGTTTCGTAGTACTTGGGATAATGCGGATTCATAATATCGACTTTGATAGAAGGAACATGAGTTGGGATGCCGTCGAAGAATAGCACGCTTCCCCTGCTGTCTTGCGCACCGAAAGGTTGAACCACAGAAACATCGTCGTCGTTCTTTAGCGTCATATTTTCTTTGTCAAACCGGGCTGAAAAGCGACTAATACCTTTGATTCCGGTCGCCGGAAGATATGGCAGCCCCGTGGTTCTGTCAAGGACGAAACTGTTTTCCAACGGATGCTCCAAACCGAGCCCGGTTACTAATGGTGTGAGAGTTCTTGCTTCGCAAGTGATGACAGAGTACTCCTGATCGAGCAAGCTTGCCACCAAGCCATTCCTACGTTTCTGCCACTTTTCGCATGCTGTCCTTAAAACTTGCTGGGATTCTTCGTACCTTTGTTTGAGACGATGAAATTCCTGCAATTTCTCCGAACCTAAGCCTTCTGGACGCTCAGGCGTCCCTTTAAAGAAAACACCTTTGTTGAAAAATAAGGAAAAGTTCCCAGCGGGTGAATTCAGCGGCCTCTTGAAGTCGCTTGGCATTGGAAGGAATAATTCATGTTTTTTCGCTTTCATTATTTCTCCGTTTATTCAAAAATCTCTGCAACAGCGAACCTTTTTACCCACTCAAGAAATTTCAAAGCTTCCCTCTGTACTTCAACGTATTGACAAGCCTGCATTTCGACAATTGCTCTAAGGAGATTACCACTGATCATTCTTCTGTGATTCTCACCCAGCCATTGTTCCAAACCTTCATAGAGCCTGGTATAATGCTGCTGTTTTTTTGCCAGTATGAATGCCAAAGCCTGACCTAGACCGTTTTGCAAGATCATTGTTGGAAACGACTTGCAAAGCTGGGCAAATTCTTCCCGCTCCTTCTTTTTGTCCTTATTGTCCTTAGTACATTCACCAATCTCAAGGAGTAATTGCATCGCTGTTTGGGCGCGCAACTGAGACATCGTTTGCATTGGCTACACCTCCTCACCATCCAGCCAGACCACGCGCGTCCAGCCCCGGCCAAGTGTTTCGTCGCCACCGACTTGGAGATAATCACCCAGGGTGTTCACCAAGAATTGCCAAAGCTCGTGGGCTGGGAGGATAGCCTTGGCCTGATCGCTGTCTGCACGACGACGTTCTTCTGCCAGCACCAAAGGGCTGTATAATATATTGTTCTGGGAAAGCAGTTCCTGATACCAGAGATTCTGCGACGTCTTTGTCTTATCATCAAGAACAATCCTTGTATGAATCTCGGTGGCAGTTTCGACCAAGATGCCAAAGTTTTCATCGGAGATAATGCAAAGAGTCCGTTCCAGTTCACCTGCCCCGTACTCCGGCCAGGGGGGGATGAATTGCTTCAGAACATGGTATATTGCCCCATGAACCTGCTTTTTGTAGGTGAGGAGCAAGTCCTCCAGCAGGAGCGGCTGAGATTTCTCCGAGCCGAGGTAATGTCCATCATCGCAATCAGGAGTATCCCATGCTGCAGAGAAACCGATACGCAGCAGATCCCTCTTGAGCCTCTTCAGCACCGCCGGGCATGTAACCCACACAAATGGCGCAATCGAAGCCCGCACGGGGAAAAGCAGAAGCCGCGCATCGCCCACGCTAATGGCCCCGGCCTGGTCTGCACCGCCTCGCTCATCATTGCCAAAGATTGCCGTGATTTTCGCCGCAGCGTTTTGCTTCCGCTCCTCGCACGCAGCCCGCATAGAGCCTTTAAGGCCAGAGGCTTGAATCATGGGCCAGCCGGTATGCCGCTCCCGTTGGATAGGCAAATCGACTGCACCTGTAGCCCTGCCAGCACCGGCATGAATGGGAGTTTCTGCAAACAAGGAAAGGATTCTACTTAATTGTGTCATGGCAACCTCCAACCAAATGATTACATCTACTGGTTATCTCAGTGTTCTTGAAAAAAAACACCGATCCTCCGGGCAGGTATGCTCGCATCGGCTTCGGACGTTGGTTTTTCATATCCCAGCCACCGAACTCCAGAGGAGCTTTAAATACGTGACAATGGACAGGAATCTTGTCCTGCTTGGGCAATGTAAGAGACCTTTCGCCGTCTGAAACCGGGGTAATGGGAAAACCATCCATCACACCCAGGATCGGAATGGGAAAAAGCGTGACGACAAAGTCAGCCCGCTTGGGCGCTTCGGGGAGGGATATCTTAGCTTCCGTAATCCAGACTCGACGGCCTTCTCCACCAAGTTGCATGCACCCGGTACCACCGAATGAGGAGACTCCCTCCAGCAGGAAAGCCAAACCAACGCCTTCACCCAGCCGCCAGTGTCGCGTCTGGTACAAGTGGCCGCTTCTTGCAACTCGCAGGTTTCTATGTCTGGCAATGCCGACTCTCTCCTCTTCGAGCAAGATACCTTCCCGTCTCAGTCTCTGATGATCGTAGATATCATCATCGGTGAGTTGGTCCAATTTCCCGGAAAGATAAGAGCTGATACCCTTGGCGGTAATGTATCCGTCTACAAGTGCCCAGTCGGAGGCAGCGACACCTTCACGATTGGGCAACCAGCAAACACACGAAAGACCAAACTTGGTGCGCACTTCCTTAAAACGCTTGGGGCGGCAGGCGTTGAATAGCGTCTCACCCGCTCTTCCTTTCGCCCGGTAAAGGTTCGCTGGAACCGGGAAGAGTAGACTTTCATTCATGTACAAAAAAGGCCCGTTCAGTTTAAGTGTGTCGGGTACTGCTTCAGGCCCACCAATTTCTTCGTACCAGGGCTCATCACTGTAACGGCCGCTCATGTACCCATTGAAATCACCGGCGGCATGGTCTTGGATCACCTTTGCGCGGACAGCACCCGCAAGCGTCTCAGGTGAAGGAGGGAAAATGGACGTCTGGAAGTGGGACTCGCCCATTACCATAGGCTCACCCCCGCGAAAGAAAAGGGTGTCTTCCGGTGTCAACACGTACCAGGGCATTCTACTCACCTCCCTGAGCTAGAAATCTGGCTATCAGCAATGCATCCGTGTCGATCTGGCCTGTACGGGGGTCAATCTCCAGCAGATTGGCGATAGCAGCCGCGCGCTTCCGCTTCTCTTCCTCCCAAGCGTCTTCCTTGTTCCTGTAACGCGTCTTGTCGCGTTCTCCCTTTTCGATGAGCGAAGCCAGAAATGCTACGAGGCGCCGGGGAGCATGCTCTTTCGTTGCCGTCAGCACTGCGATCGCATCTCGACTCTCGTGTATCTTGTACATCAAGCGAGAACTCTCGCCGCCGCCCTCTGCTGCAAGCGCGCTTCTCAATGTAAGCAGATCGGCAATGATGTCTCGGCCCTCCTCGAACCAATGTGAATGGAAGACCCTCTCACCGCCGCCCCGTTTGATCAAGCAAATGGCAATCGCGTCTCGTCCTGCTTTCTTCTTGGCAACATCCTTGAGGAGGGCTTGAGCCCTGGACAAGACTCCCCTCAGCGGCTCTTTGTGATGAACAAAGAGAACGGCCGCAGATATGGTTGCCGCTTTGCCGAGGTGACAAAGTAAGCGTTCTCCAGCTTGTGGAGAGTATGCGCCGTTCAACTCGTTGAGAGTGTCGTCGTCTCGCAATACGGCAAACGGCTGTTGATACCAATGGTTGATTTCGGAAGCAGCCTGCAAAACTGTATCGATGGGCATGATAGCCAGAAGGTCATCGCCGCCTGCGTATATCAGCCTGCCCTTGTGCTCCCGGACTATCCGTGGAACGGAACAGAGCGAGAAGTCGCCCAAAGCCTCGCTTATGGTCTTGTGTACTGCAGGAGTCAAGTGGCGTTGTTCATCCAAAGGTGACTGACCGTCCAGTTCATCCAACCATGGACCTGTACGCTCGGTGGCAGGGCTGCCTGTCATTTTCTCCGGAAGGGAGCTGTGCATTATGTCCCGCCAGCTGGCAAGGCGCGGCGATTTGCCGTTGACAAGGTCGCCCATCTTGTCGCCGTCCATGACAAGCACGGCGTAGTACTTCCCCAACGTGGCAGTCGGCCTGATTTTAGCAACCTCCTGGAGTTGACGATAGAAACGTTTCACTGTCTCGCTCTGTTCACCATCTTCTTGCTCATGAAGTAGACCGTAGCCGGCGTCTTCACCGCCGGCGTCTTTCACAAACTGATTCCACACAATGTGATTCCCCTGCCTCTCCAGGCGATTGCGGATCGGTCTGAACGCCATTTCGGTGGTCGACGGGAACTTCCTTCCCTGTTTAAACAGAAGCAGCAGATCATCAGGTATACCGTCAGACTTCTCTTGTCGAGTCATCAATCTTTTGACCAGACAGACCGCACAGAGCCTTTCGTGCTCGCCGAATTCACTCTCACCGAACTTCGCTCTTACCTTCTGCCAAGCAGTGCTGGTGCCCGCACGGTCTTCCACACCGAGCCCGAGTTGCTCGCGTCGGCCGCACAGAGTGCACTTGTAGCCAGGCTCCTCCAGGTTTTTGCCGAATTGACGGCTGGTCTTCACGGCTGCCATGAGTCGTTGGCTCAGTGCGTGACTGGGAGAGTAATAGCGTCCCCGGTTGCCAGGGTAGCCCGACGAGCGTTTGAAGCGGTCACCGAGTCGCTCAACTACCTGCTTTTCGGCAGAAGGGACCTCAGATGCCCACTCACCGCTGAGGCTTTCCAACCACGGTGCCGCCGCCCAGTTGATTTCCCACAAGTCTGTTAGCTGTCGCCGCCAGACCTCCTTCGCATGGGGATGTGATTCGAAAGCAAACGACAGTTCGCCGAAGACGCTTTCTGTAATAGTGTCCCAACAGTCTCGTATAGCATTGTTAGCTCTCTCAGCCACGTCATAGACATCCCGCCGATGAACCAGTGCTACGAATCTGTTGGGAAAAGAGGCAACTCCTTCTTCCGCGACCCTTTCACCGAACTCAACGTGAACACCATTGCACATAAGCCACTGGGCCATCAGAGGTTGGCCGTTCAAGGAAGGATAGAGTATATGGTCCGGGCCTATGTCTTCTGCAACCGCCTTCATACCCACCCAGGAAAGATAGGAAAGCAGGATCGAACCGATCCACAAGTCCCGCAATTTCCTTGCCTCGGCGATGAAAGACTGTACAGGGCCGAGGGCAAATACGAGAAACTGGGGCTCCTTGCCGCAGGCGGCAAGGGCGGAGACGAGATTGTTATGGTTCCAAATGGAATGATCAGGAATGCGAGTGTCAGCAGGGATTCTGGGCCAGACAGCCCGGAATGGGCCCCAACTGCGACTCAACTGCTCCATCAGTCCATGGCTGACAAACAAGAATTTCGCCTTGTTCGGGTTGTCGCCAAGGGGTTGGAAATCCTTCAACGCCTGCAGGACCTGTTCTTCGATTTCGGCGGTATCAAAGCGTTCCAGAACCAGTCGGAGTCGAGCTTGGGAAAGTGGGTGAGTAATCTCCGGCTCTGCACTGAAATCGATGCTGCACCCCTCCTCATACCCGGGCACTCCGGGACGGTCGGCAGCGGCAGCTTCTGTGTCTGCCTTGGCCTCTTCTTCGCTCCTAGTCAAATTCCAAACTTCGAGAAGTCGACTCGCCACAGCCTTGTGTCTGCGGACGTCGAGAGGTTTTGTTGGCGGATCGTGAAGAAAGGCCGCTATCTTCTTTTCCCAGCGGTCCATCTAGACCTCCCGTGTACAAGTGGTAAGGATTCGCTCCTGAAATCGTCGGTGCGCGGTTTCCTGTTCATCAGACGAAATGCGAAAAAGAGCTTTGGGGAAAGCGCTTGGAAGAAATAGTACTGCATATCTGAAAGCATCGGCTTCACGCCAAACGCGAAGATGATACGGAGATGCCCGTCTCTTCTTGTTGTTGATGTCACTGTGGCCGTGCAGAATTGGCCACCCGAGATTTTCACGTCCAGCGTTCACTGGCAAAGCCTGTCTCCAGTTGTGATATTCACGTCCCAAGAACCAAAGGCATTCCTGCCAGTGGGGATAAATCTGTTTGGAAACCCAAAGACCTGCTCTTTGATTCAGTAGTGGTGCGGGATGATCAAATGCATCTCCACGTTCAGCAGTGATATTCCGAAGGGTCTTACCGATCGAGTTGGATTGGTGCCAACTCTGCCTGGCAAACACATATGGAG
>JBKHJD010000278.1:0-2939 GCA_046538315.1 Syntrophobacteria bacterium | reverse complement strand
GCCTGTTTTCGTGGTTTCTACCGGAGCGGCTGGTCATCGATGCCCCCCTGCTGCATAAAGCAAAGGCCACCGGGGCCGTCCGCCTGGAGGCATCCCTTGATGATGTTCACCAGAGACTGTGGGAATCCCAGAAAATCATTTTCTTTTTTATTGGACTGGATGCCCTGGTGCTGGTAGTTTTCGGGGCGTACATCTTTTCAAAGCTGGTGGTCAAGCCTGTGCAGGAGCTTGTGAAAACAACGGAAAGTTTTCGAGAAGGTGACAGGCTGCCCGATCTGTCTGCCGGTGAGCAGAATGAATTGAGCAAGCTTTCCGAGGCCCTGAACCGGATGTTGGAGCGTCTGGCCAGTAACAAAGAAGAGCTACGCCAGCACATTGTTTCCCTCGAGCAGGCCAACCTGGAACTGAAACGGGCCCAAAGAGAGGTGATCATGACCGAGAAGCTGGCCTCCGTGGGGAGGCTGGCCGCCGGCGTCGCCCATGAGATCGGCAACCCCATCGGCATAGTTCTGGGGTATCTGGATCTGCTGCAAAGAGCAGATGTTGAGGAAAGCGAACGGCGGGAACTTGTCAGCCGTATGGGCAAAGAGATCGGCCGCATTCACCAGATCATTCGCGAACTCCTTGACTTTACCCGATCCGGGTCAACGGAAAGGACGACGGTTTCGCTCCACGAACTCATCCGGGAGACTCTGTCCATCCTGGACCATCAATTCCGAAAACAAAAGATCGAGGTGATCCAGAGCCTTGCGGCCCAGCCGGACAGGGTGTTTGCCAATGCCGATCAGCTCAAGCAGGTTTTTCTGAACCTTCTGGTAAATGCAGTGGATGCCATATCGAGCAAAGGCGGCGGTGGCGAGCTCAGGCTGAGTACCCGGACAACCGCACCGGCGACCGCGAAGGAAGGTGAAGGTGAGCCGCTGCGAAGGCGTACCGACCCACCTTCCACGGATTACCGCCATCTCCGGCACTCAGGCGGAGATCTTGGCGGGAGCTGGATTGAGATCCAGATTGCCGACTCCGGGGAGGGCATTGCCGAGGAGAATCTGGACCAGGTGTTCGACCCCTTTTTCACTACCAAAGAGCCGGGAAAAGGCACCGGGTTGGGGCTTTCGGTAAGCGCTCAGATTGTGGAGGCCATGGGGGGCTGGCTGGAGATCAGCAGCAACCATGGTGAAGGAACGACAGTCACCCTCCTGCTGCCTGCGGAGGAGAGCCGAGAGACGACAGAGGATAGCCGAGAGTGATGGCGGAGCAGAAAGAGATACTGGTCATAGACGATGAGGAGAACATGCGCCACATGCTGGCTGTGCTTCTCCAGAAAGAGGGCTACCGGGTTACCACCGCCGCCGACGGCAGGGAGGGGCTGGAACTTGCGGTGACAAATCCCTTCGAGATCATCCTCTGTGACCTGAAGATGCCGGTCATGGACGGCATGGCCTTTCTGGAGAGTTTCCAGAAGACCGGTCTGGAATCCACCATCATCGTCATGTCGGCCTACGGCACCCTGGATACCGCCATAGAGGCCATGAAGCTGGGAGCCTATGACTATGTCTCCAAGCCCTTCAATTCGGATGAAATCCTGTTGACCTTGAGAAAGGCCGAAGAGCGGGAACGCCTGCGCCAGGAGAATCTCCGGCTTCAGGAAAGCATCCGCCAGGACTGCAGCTTTGCCGGGATGGTCGGCAGCAGCGCCTCCATGCGGCAGATCTTCTCCACCATCGAGAAGGTGGCGGAGTACAAGACCACGGTACTCATTACCGGGGAAAGCGGAACCGGCAAGGAGCTGATTGCCCGGGCCATACATGCCCACAGCCCCCGGGCCGCCCAGCCGATGGTGACCGTAAACTGCGGCGCCATTCCAGAGTCGTTGCTGGAGAGCGAACTCTTCGGCCACAGAAAGGGGTCTTTCACAGATGCGGTGCGGGACAAAAAGGGGCTGTTTCAGGAGGCCCACAAGGGGTCCGTCTTTCTGGATGAAATCGGGGAGCTTCCCCGATCCCTCCAGGTGAAGCTTCTCCGGGTATTGCAGGAGGAAGAGGTGCAGCGGGTGGGAGACACCCAGCCCACGAAGATAGATGTGCGGGTTCTGGCGGCCACCACCAGGAACCTGGAAGAAGAGGTAGGGGCCGGGCGTTTCCGGGATGATCTCTTCTACCGCATCAACGTGCTGCAAATATGGGTGCCGCCGCTTCGGGAGCGGAGCTCGGAGATCCCTCTGCTTGCCGGTCATTTCCTGGAGAGGATGCGCCAGCGCCTGGGATCCGAAGTGGACAGCCTCAACCCGGCGGCCATGCGCATTCTCCAGCGCTACTCCTGGCCGGGAAACGTGCGCGAGCTGGAGAATGTCATCGAACGAGCCATGGTCATGGCCGGCAGCCGGACAATCGAGCCGGAGGATTTGCCGAGGACGCTGGTGCCGGAGGCTCCCCCCTCGGCATTTTTTGTTGACGATGACAATCTCTCCGTCAAGGAGGCCGGCCGGCGCCTGGAGAGGGACCTCATCCAAAGAGCCCTGGAAAGAACCGAAGGAAACAAGACCCGGGCCGCCAGATTGCTGGAAATCAGCCATCCGGCCCTGCTTTACAAGATCAGGGAGTACGGTCTGGACGGATCCTGAGGTTCAATACTTGTTTTCCTCATCTCCCACGACCTGTTGGTCTGAAAGGCGAGATCCCAGGTTCATGGTTGGATTCCCCCTTTTTCAAAGCTGGCTTTTGCGCATACATGACCCCGTGGGGTTGAATCAGTGCCATGCGTTGCTTGACCCTGTGGGAGCGGCTTTCCCCAGCCGCGATTGATTGGCAGCCAGCTCAACGGAAAGGTATCGGG
The DNA here is from genome assembly GCA_046538315.1 of Syntrophobacteria bacterium. Lineage (GTDB taxonomy): Bacteria > Desulfobacterota > Syntrophobacteria > BM002 > BM002 > JBKHJD01. The sequence continues at coordinate 107 of JBKHJD010000278.1, read as the reverse complement.
GCTGGAAAGCCGCTCCCACAGAAAGCTCGAGTCGGCTGATACCCGAGTTGGATAAATGAACGTCTCGGAATTTGTACAATTTGTTGTATTCATTAGCCTTTTGGCGA
>JBKHJD010000277.1:0-2941 GCA_046538315.1 Syntrophobacteria bacterium | reverse complement strand
GCTTCAATGATTCCGGGGGTGCGCGCATTCAGGAAGGAGTGGATTCTCTTTCGGCCTATGGGCAGATATTCTACCGCAACGCCATCGCCTCGGGGGTGGTGCCCCAGATTTCCGCCATCATGGGACCCTGTGCAGGTGGAGCGGTGTACTCACCGGCCATGACAGATTTCGTCTTCATGGTAAAGGAAACCAGCTACATGTTTATCACCGGCCCTGATGTGATCAAGTCGGTACTCGGTGAGGAGATCAGCTTTGAGGAGCTCGGCGGTGCCCTGGCGCACAATACCAAGAGCGGGGTGGCCCACTTTGCCTGCGACGACGACTCGCACGCCATCGCTCGGATCAAGGAACTGCTCGGCTACCTGCCAAGCAACAACATGGACGAGCCGCCACGGGTGGACACCGGCGACGACCCCATGCGAAAGGATCCGGCCCTGGACAGCGTGGTCCCGGACAGCACCATGGGTGCGTATGACATGAGGGATGTCATCCGCCCCATTGTCGACGGTGGGGATTTTTTTGAAATCCACGAGCTCTATGCCCCGAACATGGTGGTTGGTTTTGCCAGGCTCAACGGGCGCCCCATCGGCATTGTCGCCAACCAGCCCAAAGTGCTCGCCGGTTGCCTGGATGTGAACTCATCGGACAAGGCGACTCGTTTTATCCGCTTTTGCGACTGTTTCAACATTCCGCTGCTTACCATTGCTGATGTGCCTGGATATCTTCCCGGCAGCTACCAGGAATGGCACGGGATCATTCGCCACGGGGCAAAACTGCTCTGGTGTTACTCCGAGGCAACAGTGCCCAAGATCACCTTGATTACGCGCAAGGATTACGGCGGCTCGTACCTTGCCATGTGCTCGCGGGATCTGGGCTGCGACCTGGCCTTTGCCTGGCCTACCGCGGAGATTGCGGTCATGGGTGCGGAAGGCGCCGCCAACATAATCTTCCGCCGAGAGATCAAGGAGGCCGAGGATCCCGAGGCCAAACGGCAGGAGAAGATCAAGGAATACCGGGAGCTGCTCTACAACCCGTACATCGCTGCATCGCGCGGCTATATCGACGCGGTCATCGTGCCGAGCGAGACCCGTCCCCGGCTCATAGAGGCGCTGGAGATGCTGTCCACCAAAAGGGAGGCCTTGCCGCCCAAAAAGCACGGCAACATCCCTATGTGATTGGACGTCGCGAAATTGTCCGTTGTTTGTTGTCCGTTGTCCGTTGCCAAAATATGAAAATGCCTAATTCAACTAGATAGAAAAACCTCGAGCGGGCTCATATCTGCGGTGACCCTATGGAAACAGTGATACAACGGACCACGGACAACTGACTACTGACACTTACTTCTTCCTCTCGGTCAATTCGATAAGAACACCGCAGGTGGCCTTGGGATGGAGAAAGGCGATCCTGGCGCCGCCTGCCCCGTGACGCGGCTTTTCGTCGATGAGCCGTATTCCTTTCGCTTTGAGTTCTTCCAGGGCCTCTTCCAGGTTCTCCACCCGGAAGGCGATGTGCTGGATTCCCTCTCCCTTTTTCTCCAGATACTTGGCAACGGGTCCGTCAGGGGCTGTGGACTCCAGCAGCTCGACCTCGCTTTCCCCTACAGGAAAAAAGGCGGTGGTCACCTTCTGCTCTTCTACGGTTTCACTTCCAGCGAATTCAAGGCCGAGAATATCCTGGAAGAGTTTTTTTGCCTCATCGATACTGTGAACAGCAATGCCCAGATGATCAATTTTCACAACTTTCATGGGTTTCCTCCTCTATCCCCCGCGTCTTCTCGGGCAAGATTGATTCTTTGATTCACCCCAGAGGCGCAGAGAACTCGTTAGTTAGTTTATAGGCGCTAGGAGGATTCCGGGAGAATGGCCTGGACAATGTCCTGGACGCTGCTATAAGGGTCTTTCTTGCGCGCGACGATGTCGTCGACGAGGCTCTCGAAACGGCCGTTTCCGAGAATTTTTTTCAAGATAACCCGGGCAATTTCCTCCTGGAGCAGGGTGAGGGTCTCCTGTTTTGTCTTTTCCCGGCGAACGCTTTTCAAGGTGCCGCTTTCCTGGAGAAAGCGACGATGGCCTTCGACGGCATCAACCAGAGGGACGGTCCCTTCATTTTCAACCGCCACCGTTTTCAGCACCGGCGGCTGCCAGTCTTTGCATCTTATCTGGGAGTCCTGTTCGACGCGCACGCTCACTTCCCTGAACAGTTCGTCAGCGCCGGCACGATCAGCCTTGTTGACGACGTAAAGATCGGCAATCTCCATAACCCCGGCCTTCATGCTCTGGATACTGTCGCCCAGACCCGGGGCCAGTACCAGAATGGTAGTATCTGCACTTCTGGCAATGTCCACTTCATCCTGGCCTACACCCACTGTCTCGACAACGATCCAGTCTTTGCCGAAGGCGTCCATGATCTTTATCACGTCGTTTGTGGCGCGGGCCAGACCGCCGAGGTGGCCGCGGGTCGCCATGGAGCGGATGAAGATGCCGGGGTCGCTGGCAGAGCGCTGCATGCGAATACGGTCGCCCAGCAGCGCGCCCCCACTGAAAGGACTGGAAGGATCAACGGCGATGATGCCCAGTGTCTGTCGTCGCTGGCGAAATACTGTTGCAATCTGGTCGGTGAGGGTGCTCTTGCCGGTTCCCTGTGAACCGGTCATGCCCACTACGTGGGTCCGACCGGTGTGGGGATAGATTGCACTCAACAGCTCGAAAGTATGCGGATCTTGATTCTCCACCAGGGTGATAAGCCGGGCCATGGCCCGCGCCGAACCCTGGAGCACTTCTTGTACCAGATTGTCCATGATAGAACCCAGTTGGTGTCCATTCGGAAAGTGCTTTTCTCCTCCCTGGCGGCCTGCGATGCGAGCAGAGTCGGAGGGGATTGAGGAAAGATGGACTGATTAAGTTAATTTCCTGTCCATTTTATCACCCCACTACCTTTACCC
>JBKHJD010000024.1:0-13661 GCA_046538315.1 Syntrophobacteria bacterium | reverse complement strand
ATTCCATTATTCCATTATTCCATTATTCCAATTGTGAGCGGAGCGAACTAAGTTCACTACATAACAAAAAGAGTCCGAGTCAGCTAATATCTGACCCAATCTTATGAAAACATTGATACAACGGACTACTGACTACTGACAACGGGCACCAGGATCGGTCTCTTTCGGTTTCACAGAGATCCTTGCTATCCCGCCCCGCAGTGGCACCCCTTTTGTACCCCGGTTGTAGACGGGGAGCTCCCCAACCGCAACCTCTTTCACCCTGCCCTTGGGGTTCTGGATGAGCAAGACGTCGTCAAGGTTCATGGTGCAGAAATCCAGCACCTCCCCGGGCTCCGGGTTGATAACTCGAATCCCGCGTCCCACACCCCCGAGCACCTTCACCTGGTCAACGGGCGTGAGCAGCAGGCGCTCGCGGCTGGCTACAGCCAGAAGCGGCCCTGCCACCGGGCGCACGGCCGCAACCTCGTCTCCCCGCCGCAGGCGAATGAGGGCCCGCCCATTCCTGGTGGTGGGCTCCCTGAGGGTACTGCGCTCAAAACAGAACCCTTGGCCGTGGCGTGTTGCAACCAGGCAGAGTGGTTGCTCTGCCGTTGTGTGCGCAGGCCGGTTGCCATCCGTTCCATCCGGGAAGAAGCAGAGCTGACTCAACGGCTCGGCAGCCCCGCTGGATATTTGCCGGTCCTCCGGCAGGGGCTCGGCTGGCCGGGTTTCTCTCTGTTCGGCGGTCAGGGAAGCCACCACCCTCTCCTGATCCTGAAAATTGAAAACTGTCTGGATGGGATCCCCATAGCCTTTGCTGGAAATCTCCAGATCGTACACCCGGCTCACATAAACCTTGCCGAAGTTTGAGAAAAAGGCCACCGTCTCACTGGTATTGGCCGCGATGACAGCCAGGATCTCGTCTCCTTCTTTGAGCAACTGGGTCCGTGGATCATAGGTTTTCACCCGCTTCAGCCAGCCGTTGCGAGTGACTACCACGTAGACGTCCTCGTGGACCACAAAGTCTTCCTTGTCATAGCTATACTGCGGCACCCCTGCAACCACGGCCGTGCGACGCTTGTCGCCATACTTCTTCTTGACCGCCAGAATCTCCCGGCGAACCTCCTTCCAGACCTTGACCTCGCTGGCGAGAATGACGTTGATCTGCCGGAGGCGTTTGTCGCGGCCGGCCAGTTCCTCCCGGATCTTGCTGATTTCCAGGCGCACCAGAGCCTGCAACCGCAGCTCCAGAATGGCTCGAACCTGCTCGTCGTCCAGCTCGAAGCGCCTCTTGAGCTTCTCATGCGCCTCCGGGCGGTCATGCGCTGTTCTGATGATGGCAATGGCGGCATCCAGGTCATCGAAGATCTTCATCAAGCCCCGGAGAATCCGGATCCGCTTTTCCAGGTTCGCCCGCTCGAAGTTGAGTTTTCTGACCATCACCTCCTTGCGAAAATCAAGGAAGTAATTGATGATCTCCTTTATGGAGAGACGCTCCGGTACGGCTGTGGGCGTCAAACAGGTGAAGTTCAGTGGATAGTTCACCTCCAGGTCCGTATGCTTGTAAAGGTAGGCGACCACCTTTTCCGGGTCGGCCTTGTCGTTTCTGAGCTCGAGGACGATGCGAACCGTCTCGGCGCTCTCATCCCGCACATCGCTCACCATCGCCAGTTGGCGGGAAAGGATCAATCCGGCGATTTTCTCCACCAGGCGGGATTTATTAACCGAGTAAGGAACCGAAGTGATTACGATCTGCTTTTTGCCCCGTTTCAGGTTTTCCACCTGGTATTCGCCCTGGAGTCTGATACTTCCCTTGCCACGGCGGTAGATTTCTCCCAGCTCTTCAGAGGAGGCGATGAACTTGCCGCCGGTGGGAAAATCGGGTCCCTTGATGTGGGCCATGATTTCGGCTGTTGCCGCTTCGTCCTCATCAATCAGGTGGACAAGGGCATTGCAGACCTCCTCAAGGTTGTGCGGCGGTATGTTGGTGGCCATGCCCACGGCGATGCCGCTGGAGCCGTTGATCAGCAAATTGGGTATCCGTGCGGGCAACACCGCCGGCTCGGTGAGCGTTCCGTCGTAGTTGTCCCCGAAAAGCACCGTGTCTGCCTTGAGATCGGCGAGCAACTCCCCGGCAACGGCGGACAGTCTTGCTTCCGTATACCGCATGGCTGCAGCACCGTCGCCGTCCAGAGAGCCGAAGTTGCCCTGGCCCCCGACCAGGGGATAACGCAGGGAAAAATCCTGGGCCATGCGCACCATGGCCTCATATACCGCCGCGTCTCCGTGGGGATGGTATTTGCCGATCACCTCCCCCACCACCCGTGCCGACTTCACGTAGCGGGCAGCATCTCTCGCACCGATGGTCTCCATGGCATAGATGATGCGCCGTTGTACCGGCTTGAGACCGTCGCGCACATCGGGGAGGGCTCGGGAGACAATGGTCGACAGGGCGTAGGCAAGGTAACGGCTTTCAATCTCCTGGTGCAGGATGGTCTGCGAAACCGCCATAGGGAGGATTTTCTCCATTTGCCGTTTTGTCGGCGACTTGTAACAGCTTGCGCCGCCCGTGTCAAGAAGCATGTAGGGATGGGATGTGGGATGTGCGATATGTTTTACCTTACGGTTGAATTTCCTGCCTCGTTGGTGTTTCATAGAACAATTGTCCGTTGCTTGTTGTCCGTTGTCCGTTGCTAAAAAAGGAAAATCTATTTAATTCAACCATATAGAAAAAAACAATTCGCCTGGCTGCTACCTGACCCGATACTTTAAAATTATGAATACAACGGACTACGGACTACGGACAACTGACTTTCCCAGTATTGTCCGTTGCGATAACAGGAAGGCTCCGGGGTTCAGTTCAGCTCTGTATCCAAAAACTCCTGGTCGGCTGATACCTGACCCAACAGCTCGAAAATATGGACACAACGGACTACGGACTACGGACAACTGACTTTCCCAGTATTGTCCGTTGCGATAACAGGAAGGCTCCGGGGTTCAGTTCAGCTCTGTATCCAAAAACTCCTGGTCGGCTGATACCTGACCCAACAGCTCGAAAATATGGACACAACGGACTACGGACTACGGACAACTGACTCTACGTCAAGGAGGTGTATATGGAAGACCTGGTCGAACTGCTGGAGGAGCTCTCTTCCTGCCCCGGACCTCCGGGGGGAGAGGAACCGGTTGCAGACATCATTCGCCGTCATCTGGAGCACTGTGCCAGGATCAGCCGTGACGGCCTGGGCTCGCTCATCGCTGTAAAGGAGGGGGGAAGCACACAGGGGCCGCGGGTCATGCTTTCTGCTCATATGGATGAAGTAGGCTTTATTATCCAGAGTATCACCGCTGAGGGATACATCAGGCTACAGGCTCTGGGCGGCTGGACCGCCGCTCATCTACCCGGTCAGCGGCTCCTCATCCACGGGAGCCAGGGACCGGTGGAAGGAATTATTGCCGCGGTGCCGCCCCACTTCAAGAAGGAAGAAAAAACAGAGATCAAGGTGGAAGATTTGCTCGTGGATGTGGGCGCCGGCTCCTCTGAAGAGCTGAATTCTCTGGGGTTGCGTCTGGGTGACCTCGTTACCCCTTTGAGCAGTTTTGCCGTCTTCAACAAAAAGCTTCTCGCCAACAAGGCCTGGGACGACAGGGCAGGCTGCGCGGTACTGGTTGCGGCAATGTCCCAGCTTGCAGACCATCCCAATACACTGGTGGCGGCCGCCACAGTCCAGGAGGAGGTGGGCTCCAGGGGTGCAGTAACTGCGGTGGAGACCGTCAAACCCCACGCTGCCGTGGTCCTGGAGGGGGCCCCGGCGGATGACCTGCCCGGAATTGCCAGGGACAATCCCCAGACAGCCCTGGGAAAAGGCTGCCAGATTCGTCTCTATGATCCGTCCACCATAGTTCACCGGCGCTTCTGGCAGTGGGTGAGATCGCTCGCCAGGGAACGCGACATCGCTCATCAGCTGGCTGTGCGCCAGAGCGGCGCCACAGACGCACGGGCCATCCATCTGGCTCAGGGGGGCATTCCCACGGTGATACTGTCCGTACCGGTTCGCTATGCCCACGGCCACAGCGGTCTCATACATCTGGAAGATGTGCAGGCCACCCTGGCGCTTACAACCGCACTGCTCGAACGGCTGGACGAAGATACCCTCACCTCCATGCTGCCCGCGTAGAAGAAAGAAGCGGCCTTCAAGAAGCAGGCACGATGCAGCAAACAATGATGTGATTGACCCATTGCGGGGCGAGGAATTTTCGCGCCAGGATGGACAAATCGGAGGCCCTGCGCTCCGAAGCGTTCCCAGGTTCAGAGGGTTACCTCCCTTTCGTTGACCTCGAACGCCTGCCTGTGCGTCGCACCTGTCTTCCGTCCCGGGACAGGCAGGCGCAGACAGCTAGGCCAGCAAGTACTGAATCCAGAGATCGTCAAATCGTTGAGTAGAAAATCGTCAAGTCGGAAAATTACAAGAATCATTTCAATAGGTTATAATACACAGAGTAACGAATGTCCAATTCTTTTGCTAAAAACCAATAGATGTATATTTTCAACCATTTAACGATTAAACGACTCGACCACTTGACGAAGTCTGGAGTGAAACCCTGAACCTGTGAACCCTGAACGATGAACCCGTGAACGGTTACGTTACAAGGCTTCGGGCTCGGCTATGAGTGACGGTTTTGGTCGAATGTACCTCACTGAAGATCTCCCTGGAACCGGCGGTCGTATCAAAGAGCGGCCGGAAGACTTTCTGGTGGAGGAGATCCCCCTCTATGAATTCAGCGGTGCTGGAGGGTTCACCTTTCTCCTGGTGGAAACTACCAATCTCTCCACCCTGGATCTCGTGGCCCGGCTCCGCAGAAATCTTGATCTTGCAGACCACCAGGTGGGCCTTGCAGGCTGGAAGGACAAACACGCCGTCACCCGGCAGTGGATCTCGGTGCCGCGTGATCACGTCTGTTCCGCTCGTCTCCGGCAACTTGGAACCGACGGCATCAAAATCCTGGAGGAGAGGCACCATCCCCACAAACTCAGAACCGGCCATCTCCTGGGAAATCGCTTCTCTATCATGATCCGCAACCCGGAGCCAGGAGCAGAGGAAAAGGCCCGGGGGATCATCCGGCGTATCCGCACGGACGGTCTTCCCAATTTCTACGGCCGGCAACGCTTCGGGGCCGCGGGAGATAACCCCGAAACCGGCCGGGGCCTCCTTCTCGGCACGCGCCGGGTGCGCTCGGTGCGAAAACGCAAGCTTTTCATCAGTGCCTTCGCGTCGCTGGTGTTCAACTTCACCCTGAAAGAGCGCATGGAGCGGGGGCTCTTCACCCGGTTGCTCCAGGGTGACATTGCCAAGAAACACCCCACCGGCGGCCTCTTTCGGGTTAGCTCTCCGGCCGCCGAACAGAAACGGGCCGACTGCCTCGAGATAAGCGCCACCGGCCCTGTATGGGGGAAGAAGATGATGCAGCCCGGGGACGAGGCTAGAGATCTGGAAGAAGATGTCTTGAGGCGCCAGGGATTGACCGGGGATGTTTTTCGCAAGCAGCCGGGAAGCCGCCGGTCGCTACGGGTGCCGCTCGAGGAGATCTCTCTCCACCAGGAACCCTCCGGCCTGCGCCTCGAGTTCTACCTGCCCAAAGGCGCCTACGCCACGGTGCTCCTTGATGAGATCATGAAGACATCAAGCTTTTGACAGATCTTCCTGCCGTGCAATCGGCAATCATGCCTGCATCTCGTACCAGAAATCCCAAGGCGTGTTTTTTCAACCCTCAGGTCATAAGCCTCTCTCTTCATCTGTTCCTGTTAAACATTCGATGTTCCATGTTCATCTTTTTCAGCAAACCTTCCACAGTGCATCACGGAGCCCCGAGCTCCGCTGGATGCGTCTGGACACCGCGGTCTGGAAAACCACCTCCCTTCCCCAGATCTCAACGCTCCTTCTGGCCCGGGTAATGCCGGTATAGATGAGTTCCCGGGTAAGCAGCGGAGATTCCCTGTCCGGCAGGAGCAGGAGTACCCTGTCAAACTCGGATCCCTGGCTCTTGTGCACGGTCATGGCATAGACTGTTTCGTGCTCGGGAAGCCTCAAGGGGCGGAAGGCTCTGAGGGCTCCCTCGGCACCTGGGAAAAAGGCGCGAAGATCACCTCCCGCATCCGGATCAGGGAGCACGATCCCGACGTCACCGTTGAAAAGCCGCATCTGGTAGTCATTTCTCGTGATCATCACCGGACGGCCCCGGTACCACCTCCTGTCAGGCTGGATCAAACCGTGCCTTGCAAGTACGTCTTCGATCAGTGAGTTCAGTGCAATCACGCCGTAGGGCCCCTCTCTCAGGGCGCAGAGTATCCGAAAGCAGGCGAACCGTTGGAAAACCTCCGGGGGATACGAACTGTCCAGGTACCATTCAAAGCCCTCCAGGATGCTCTGCCTCATCGCCGCAGCGAGATCATCGGGCCGGGGCACGTTTCTCCAGGAAATATCCCGCCAGGTGCCGTCTCTCACCATTGCTGCGGCCTGGGTACTTTCTCCCCGGTTTACTGCCCGGCTCACGGCCCCGATGCCGCTTTCAGGGCCGAAGCGATAGCTTTTTTGCAGGTGAACGATGCAGTCCTCAAGACCTGACTCTGGTTCAGTCAATGGGGCTGCCTGGATTTTGTACCCTGTGACCTGCCGGAGGAGATCGCAAAAGCGTCGGGAGAATCCATGGACTTTCCCTGTGTCGCAGATATCGCCGAGCACAGCTCCAGCCTCCACCGAAGCAAGCTGATCCTTGTCGCCCACAAGAATCAGCCTGGCTTCCGGGCCCAGGGCCTGGACGAGTTTGGACATCAGTGCAAGGTCCATCATGGAGGCCTCATCCACCACCACCACGTCCAGCCGCAGGGGATTATTCCGGTTGTGGCGGAAGTAGGGAGAGTCCGGTATGCTGCCGAGCAGCCTGTGTACGGTTGAAGCCTCCTCGGGAACTGCCTGCTTGATGTTCTCTGGACAATTCAACGTCTCTTTGACCCGCCCGATAGCCTCCTGCAATCTGGCAGCAGCTTTGCCGGTGGGGGCGGCAAGAGCGATTCGCAGCTCCGCCGGATGGGTGTGTTCCGCAAGCAGTGCCAGGAGCTTTGCCACCGTTGTGGTCTTGCCGGTTCCAGGACCTCCGGATAGCACGCAGAACTGCTTGTTCAACGCGGTAAAGGCGCCGACTTTCTGCCAGTCGATTTCGTCACCCTGGGGGAGAAAGAGGCACTCGAGGGCCTGTTTCAGCAGCGGCAGGTCCATGGGCTGCTCGTCTCTGCCGATACAGCTTTTTATAAATGCCGAGAGTTTTTCTTGATAATCCCAGTAACGATAGAGGTACAACCTTGCCCGCTCATCCAGAACCAGCGGCCGGTATTCGCCCGGTTTTCCCACCACCGGGCTCTTTTCAAGAAGCTCCACCCACCTGTCCAGTGGGGGACACAGCAGAGGTTCCTGCCCGTCCTTGCCCTCGGGCAGGAGCCCTTGCTCCGCCCTGGAGAGGTCAACACAGATATGGCCCTGCCTGGTGTGGCTGCTTGCCAGCGCGGCTGCAAGCAGGAGCTCCCAGGCATTGCTCCCGTCAAGCTTGGCCAGAAAGCTCGCAAAGTGTATATCTAGATAAGAAAACACTCCGCTGGAATACAGCCTGTCCAGATCCTTGCTGTTCACCGGCAGTGTCCGTTGTCCGTAGTCCGTGGCATCTGCGCTTCCTGGCCCCGGACACAGAACCGGGGCGGCATCCCCTACCAGGGCCTATGTCCATGAAATGGCCCAACTCCCAGTATTACTTCACCCCTTCCCCGGCACTGATTCGAGCAAAGGGTTTACACAGGCTCGCCATAACTGGTGGTTGCAATGACGTTTATGCCAATGTCGAACTTGGTCCCGGTTAACTCTCCGTACCCCCCGAGAAATCGAAACGGCTTGCACCCCAAAAAAACAGCCAGATTTCCTCCCCCTGGACGGGGAGGATTAAGGTGAGGGTGATAAGATAATGGGGATCAACCTTTTATCATCTCCACCTCCCCTTTGTCCCCTCCCACCAGGCTGACACTGGGACACACTTGACACCGTGGGCATGCTACGTATCCGTTTTCACGATATTACCACTTGTTTCACATTCCCCCCTTTGCAAAGGGGGGTAAGGGGGGATTTCGGAGCGCGTAAAAATCCCCCTGTGTCCCCCTTTACAAAAGGGGGACTTCAAAGCGCCGTTTCGGGATTCACTGTCACCAGAAGGCCACCGTTTCAGCGTGGTTCCCCGGAAACCCCCAACCTGCAATCAGCCACTCTGATCCAGTAGGTTTGCACAAAGAGCCTGTATCAAGTCCTCAGGCGGTCTGTCCCTGTAGATGCCGTAGTCCGGTCCCCTGGCCGGATCAACGCCGCGCAGGAATATATAGTAGACACCTCCGAAATGGCTTCCATAGTCGTAGCCCGGAAGCCTGGCCCTCAGGTACTGGTCCAGGGCCACAGTGTAGATGTGATACTGGAGAACGTAGAACTCCTTTTCCATAACAGCGGCCAGCTCATCCTGGCCGTAATCGTCCACCCTGCATCCCAGGAAATTGGACTTCCAGTCCACTAGGTGGAAACGTCCCTCGAATTCAAAGACACAATCAATGAATCCTTTCATGAACCCCTGAACCGGGGAAAAATCCAACCGTTCAATATGTTCAGGAAAATCTTCTCGAAAACCACCCGCCGTGCCTTGTGCAAAGATGCTCTTCAACCTCTTGGGGGTGATGGGTTTCAGAGGAAAGTAGAATTCCAGCTCATTGAGCCGGCACCTGTTCTCCACTCGCGACAGGGTGAAACCGCTGCGGCCCGGCTCGAGTGGAGTGGAGAGTACCTTGTCAATCGTGTCGCAGACAGTCTCCCGCCATGCAAGCTCCAAGCCGTATTCTCTGAGCTTGTCGGACACGAGTTTCCGGGTTGAAACGGTATTTTTCTGGCTAAAATCAAGATTTTCCAGCACAGCGTGGAGAAATGTTCCCGCCTTCCTTCCCCTGGGAAAAGAAAAAATCCCCGAAGGTTCCTCTCCGGCTGTTGCCTCTTCAACCGCCTCAAAGGAATCGGGAAGAATCACTTCGTCCCGATCGCTTTCTTCCGCCATGTGAGGCTTTCCCGAGACCAGAGCCGAAAAACTTGAGATGCGCCATTGACGATCTATCTTTCCCGAAAATTTCCGAGGGACCAGTCTCACCATCTCCCCCGGCGAAGGTGAATATTCATAGCCCGCCTCTGTGGGCATCCTGCAAAGACCGATAGTCCCCTTCGCCCTTTCCTGGACACCGGCTAATTCCCTGAACACATCTTCGTCACCCAGGGCGGTGAACCGCTTTGCAATGCCATCCACCGGACTTTGCTGCTTTTCTGATAGAGGTCTGTGGAAGAGGTAAGCCGGAGCTGAAGTTTCTCCTTCGTTGAACTTTCCCCACACCAGGTAACAGCGGTTTTTCGCCCGGGTAAGCGCCACGTAGAGCAGGCGCAGATTCTCCGCCAGAAGTTCCTTTTCGGCGAACACCCGGTTCCTGTCCATCTCGGGAGAGCCGAGATCGAGGGTCAGCCTCATGTCTTTTTCTTCGTCGTGGAAGATGAAAGGCTCCTTGGCGCTCCGCAACCTGGAACCATCCCAGGTGAAGGGGCAGAAGACAACGGGGTATTCCAGCCCTTTGCTCTTGTGAACGGTTACCAGTTTTACTGCCTTCTCGTCGCTTTCCAGTCGGAGCTGGTGTTCCTCGAGCCGCGCTGTACTGGAATCTCTCTGCTCTGCAAGCCACTTCACAAGGCCCGGTGGGCCCAGCCTTCTCTCAACCTCTGCCTGATGGAGAACTTCTGCAAGGTGGAGCAGATTCGTAGTGCGGCGCTCCCCATCCGGAAAGACCATGAGGCGGGGCAAAATCATCGATCCCGACAGAACACGCCGGAACATCACGATAAAACCGCGCTCGTTCCAGAGTTCGTGATACTCCCTGAACCTGACGAGCCACTCCTCCCATCCCGCTTCATCAGCAAGGAATCTGTCCAGCTCCTCCCCTTTGATCCCCATCATGTCTGTGGCCAGGGCCGCCTTGACCAGCCTTTCGTTGTGCGCCTCGGCAATACCCGCCAGGACCCTCTCCATCTCCCGGGCTTCATGGGAATCGAACAGATTGCCCGCACTGTAGAGAACGCTGGGAATATTCAGGCAAGACAGGGCCTGCTGCATCAGGCGCGCCTCGGCATTTCTCCTTACCAGCACCGCTATATCGCTTGCCCTGAGCGGTCGCTTGCCAAGAAAGGTTTTGCTGCCCGGGCTGAGAAGCCGGGAAATTTCCGCTGCCACAGCCCCGGGGATCAGCTCCCGTGCCTGCTGTTTGGTGGTCGCCTTGCCCGGTGACCCCTTGTTCGCATCCAGAAACCAGAGCTGAAGGGGCTGCTGCGGCTTTCGGTTTATGTGGAGTGTTTCCAGATCCTGCCTGTTTGCCGGCTCTGCCCGCTGAAACGGGATGTCATCGTAGATGAAGGTATGATCTCCGCCGGCAAAGATGGTATTTATCGCCCTGGTCAAATCGGACTGGGACCGCCAGTTCTCCCCGAGGGTATACCGGCGCTCCACCTGCCTGGCGGCCTCCATATAGGTGAAGACATCGGCCCCCCGGAATCCATAGATTGCCTGCTTCGGGTCACCAATCAGAAAAAGGATCGCCTCCTCTCCGGTGAAAATCTTTCTGAAAATGGCATACTGAACGGGGTCCGTATCCTGGAATTCATCTATGAGCGCGGCCCTGAATTTTGACCTGACGGCCCTCGCCAGCTCATCGCCGCCCTCTGCCTCCAGGGCACTCTGGAGATTGGTCAGGAGGTCGTCGAAAGACTGGAGATTTCTTTCCTTTTTCCGCCTTGCGAGTTCGTTTCTCACATAGTCGAACAGCTCGGCCTTGAGTCCCAGCAGACGTTGCTCGAAAACTCGCACCAGCTCTTCCTGCGCCTTTTGGAGATCCTCACAACATTCGAAGAACGGATGGGCCGGTGGAGCGCAGTCCTTTTTTGTCGCCCGCTGGATCGCGCTCGAGGTAAACTTGTCAAAACCCTTGAAGAATGTCGGACTGTTGCCGCCCGAGGCGAGGAACTCATCCATGCTGTGGATCCAGAGAGGAACATCGCCCTTTCTGTAGGTGTTCCTGTTGAGGCCCTGGTGGTTGATGAGAATGTCTTTGACCTCGGCTCTCGCCTGTTGCCAGCACTTTCGAACCTCATTGAAACACGCTTCATAGTATTTTTCCTCGGAGGAAGAGTCAGGACGGTCAAGCTGCGGAATGACGTGCACATGTGGCTGAGTAAACTTGGTTCCGAGCAGGGAAAGCAGATCGGCCGGGCTGAATTTCTCGGAGACGGCGTAGCTGACGAAAAGCGGTGAGGCTTTGTAGAGAGACCTGCGCCAGAAATCCTCAACAATCTCCCTTTTGAGATGTTCCTGGTCGGTAACGAGTTCCGTGTCAAAAAGGCTACTGCTCTCGAAGGCCTTTTCATAGAGCATTCTGCGGCAGAATCCGTGTATGGTGAATACGGCGGCCAGATCAAAGGCCTGGAGCGCCTCTCTGAGACGCCGCAGGGCATTCGCCCGATCTGTCTGTCTCCGCACCAGTTCATCGAGAAACTCGTCTTCACTTCCCCCTCTGGACAGCGCCTCGATAGCATCCCTGAGCCTGCCGCGAATCCTGGCCTGCAACTCCCCGGTTGCAGCCTCGGTGAACGTGACAACGAGTATCTGCTCCACTGCGAGATCCTTCTCCAGGAGCAGCCTGAGAAAAAGCCCGGTGATAGTGTAGGTTTTTCCGGTACCGGCACTGGCCTCGATGAGGTTCGTTCCCTCGAGAGGGCTTTTCAGCAGGTCAAAGTGTTCCGCGGTTTCCATTTTTTTCCGTCCATCCGGGAACTGTCTTTTCCCCTCCCGTGGCGAAGGGCATCAAAAAGAAACGAGGCTACAACTGATCTACTTATTTTTTTGATCGTTCGTCAAAATCTTCCCCCTTTCGTAAAGGGGGATCGAGGGGGATTTCCCTATTCAGCCGTTCCGCGATGGTGCGATAGATGAACTCCGCCACCCCATCAATTCCTTCTACTACCTCCGTACTATTGAATCGTAATACCCTGAGACCAACAGAAGCGAGGTACTCATCACGGTGCTCATCCCTCTCAACTTGTTCTCCCTCCATATGTTGTGATCCGTCCACTTCAACGACCAATTTCGTCCTTGGTGCATAAAAATCTACGATGTACTTGCCAATTGGCTTTTGACGATAGAATTGCACACCTAGCAGCTGTTTGCCGCGGAGGCGAGACCACAGGACACGCTCGCTCTCTGTCATGTTCTTGCGCAGTTGACGTGCTTTGTGTTTCAGTTGGGCTTTGTATCGAATCATGGGTCCACTATCGACAAATCCCCCCTAACCCCGCTTTCTCCAAACTGACGGCAGGACACACTTGAGACTGTGGGGATTTTAACTCTGCGTTTCGCAGGATTAATACAGTTTCTTTTGCATTCCCCCCTTTTCAAAAGGGGGGCAAGGGGGGATTTGGGATCGCTTGAAAATCCCCCCAAATCCCCCTTTACAAAGGGGGACTACAAAAGTGCCTCTAACAGTCCGTTGGCAAAAAAAGCCTCGAGCAAATCAGCTATTCGTTCAAAATCAATATTTCCAGAGCCTTACCGCTCAACACAGTCTCAAGTGTGGGATAGAGAAAGCCCGCAAGTGGGGCAAACAAGCGTAAATGATTCCCACTGGTCTTTGCGCCTTCACATGGCACGGTCTTTCCGGTGGCTCAAAAGCGGCCTGAAGATCGCTGCCGCAAGCTCTTGAAATTTTGCATCCAGGGGATCAGTCTGCCCGAAACAGAGCTGATAGTAAGGATCTTCACGCTCAGCGAACGTGTAGTCGCTGCCTCTCCAGGTACTGGAGGCGCCGACGAGAGCCTCTTCCGGGGATTTGCCCTTTGCAAGATACTGTGTTGCATACTGTGCGGAGGATTCCGGGAAAAAGTGGAGCGGCCGTATCAAGCCTCGCCAGTACAGCTCCAGGAGTTCTCCGAGAATGTCTCTGCTTTTTTTCACCGGAGCGTACTCCCATAACCACGGACGTGCATCTCTCGGATGCAGGGCAGCAAACCTGGTGGTCCGGGGATAGTGGGGAGCCTCGAGGCAATTGAGCGCGAGGTGGTACAGCCAGACTCTGAGGTGGTCGCTTGACTTTGCTCGCGCGTAGCGGTAGTGGAGCAATTGTTCCGCGGAAACAGCCTCCAGTCTGCCCATCAAAGTAAAGCCGGATACGGCAAGATTCACCTCGAGGGGCTCCCGGCTCTCACCCCGCATGTATGGTTCCGCTCGCGCAACAAAAGTCTCCACCCCGCGGCTCAGATTTTCATAGACGCACTCGCCCACAGCCCCATGGGGAAGGAGTCCTGAAGCCCGGGCAGCCGGCAGAAAATCTCTCGGGTCGCATCCGGCAAACTTTCTTTCCACCAGGATTTTCTCGAGCAGGTACTTCTCCAGGCCGGTAATTTCAAAAGATTCTGTTTCTTCCAGGATCGATCCCCGCTGTTCCAGATACATCCCGAGGCGCCCTTTAAGCAGAAACCGGGCCGGGTTATGGAAAAAGGTGCACAGATCGTTGAGATCAACAC
>JBKHJD010000276.1:0-2964 GCA_046538315.1 Syntrophobacteria bacterium | reverse complement strand
TGCTTGAGCCGTGTGACGGGAAACTGTCACGCACGGTTCTTAGGGGGAAAGGGGCCGAAAGGCCCCTGCCCTACCCGGTCCATCGAGAGGCTTTAAATTAATCACCGATTTTCATTCAGATAAACACACCCTACTTTTCACGAGGCCGAGCATGCCTCAAACTCAAGGCGGCGTTTACCAAGCCACGGAATTTTGGTCGAGCCGAGCTGCCTGAGCATCTGTAGAACGAGGGGGAGATGACGCTTCTTCTTCATCGATACGACAACGCGATCCGCCTCGATCTTGAAGGATCCGCCATTGGCGAGGAACTTGGTGTTCAGGCTCTTGGCGGTCTCCCATTCATAGCCTTCGAGCAGGAGGGCCATGGCTCGATAGAGGTTGTGGGCCGCGGTTGTCATGGTCAGGTCGAAGTCGACCTTGACCACGATGGACGAGGACACCTGGTTGAGATGGAAGAAGTGGATCTGCTCGGAGATCCCCTTTTCCACGAGCCATCGCTTGGCATACTGGCTCACGATCCGGGCCGGCTTCCAGTCCCATACATTAGTCAGGATGAAGGCGGGCCTCTTGCGGCCGTGTCCGGTCACGACGAGCTGACGAAACGGCGGTCCGTCCTTGGTGAGGCGCACTGTAGATTCGTGGACGTTGAGCTTTCGATGTTTCCGGGAGCTGTCCGGCAGCGAGACCTTTTGCCAGCGATCCGGGGGCAAGGCTTCGATTTCTTCGACGAGCTTCTTCCCCCTACGCCGCAGGGTGATGAACTGGATTCCATCGTGGTCGAGCTTGGCCAGGTTCTCATAGGTGGTGAACTTGGAGTCGAAGATCAGGCACTTGGGAGAGTTTCCTCCCTGCCTCCAGAAATCGACGAACTCCAGTACGCACTCCGGCTGATTACGGTGCTTCACCTCGGCATCGGAGTAGCAGAAGATGCCCGAGTCCGCATCCTGGCAGAGTACGGCCTGGACGCTCTTGAGGGCCTGCCGCCGCTTGCCGGACCAGTTGTTCTCGAGCACACTCTCATCGCCCCAGTGGGGGATCGCGGTGAAGTCCATGTTGACCAGACCGGAGAACAGGTCTTCCTGGTCGAAGGTTTTCTGCATGGCTCGGAGGAAGCGGACGTTCATCTCCCGCTTCACCCGATAGGAATAGGAAGAGAGGGTCGCGGCCTTGGGCAGGACGTTGAGCCCGGCAAAGAGCCCCAGGCTCCGGTCCATGGCCCAGAGATCGTCCTGGCTGTACCGCTCATAGCCGGAGAGCTTGAGGGCCAAGAAGGACAGAACGCTCTGGGTGCGGTTCAGCTCGGATGTCTCCGGATACCGGGCCTGCTCGATCCAGTGGTGCACCTTGAGCTTGACCAGCAAAGGGAGCAGTGTGAGGAGCCCGATGCCCCGCTCGGAGTGAAACGTCTTGCCCATGTCCCGTTCCCAATCCAGGCTCCGGGTTTGAGGGGCGACAAGGTCGCTCACCGGGCTTTTTGCTTCTTAACGGTGTTTCGTCTGGGAAGACGGCTGAATCCGTCTTCCACCAGGGTGCGGTGAATGAAGTCATGGGAGGTCTTGTGTCCCATGGTATCGAGGGCGGCCTGGATATCCAGGATGGAGTAGTTTTGCTTGCGAAGGGAAAGGATGAGCTCCTTGAGCTCATCTCGGTTGTCCTTGGGTTTCCTTCCAGGCCGGGGAGAGACAAAGAAAGTGGGAGGCTCACCGGACCTCATGGCCTTTTTGAAGTCTCGTCTCATGGCGTTTACAGTGTGCACGGAGCAGTCAAACCTCTCGGCGGCCTCTTTGGCGGACAGCTGATCGACATACAGGGCTCGCAGGATTTCATAGCGCCTGTGGACAGGCTGGCTGGGATTGAGGAAGAACTGGGCGAGGTAGTCCATGCCTTGTAGTGTACGTTGTCTGAATGAAAAGTCAAACTAAACCACCCTCGTCTATAAGACGAGGGGTTTAAGAGGGGTCGATTTGAAATCGACTATCGTCAGCCACGGGCTCACCCTCTTGCTCTTCGATATATTGTTGAATCATTTCGTCTGTGATGTTGCCGGAGCTTACAGCAAGATATCCACGAGCCCAGAGATGGCGACCCCAGAATTGCTTTTTCAGATGGGGGAACTCTTGAAGCAGAATGTGCGAGCTTATGCCTTTTAACCATTGCATGATCTTGCTGATATTCTGCGTGGGCCGATATGACAGAAACATATGAATGTGGTCATTGGCAACTTTACCCGAGATGATTTCTAGTTCATGCTCCATCGCTATCTGTCGAAGGATATCCCGTGTCCGCACCGCGACCGGTCCCGTTAGCACCTTTTTGCGGTATTTGGGAATCCAGATTACATGAACCTTCAGATCCGTCTTTGTATGGGCT
This sequence comes from Syntrophobacteria bacterium, assembly GCA_046538315.1. Lineage (GTDB taxonomy): Bacteria > Desulfobacterota > Syntrophobacteria > BM002 > BM002 > JBKHJD01. The sequence goes on along the minus strand of JBKHJD010000276.1, from coordinate 594 downwards.
CCGAGCTTATAAAGTCGCATGGCGACAGTGTAAACTTTTCTTCGCCTGAAGGCGAGGGGTTTCCACCATCCCCGAAAGAGACACTAAATCTAACTAGAGAGAAAAAAAAGGCAGTTATTGATTATTACCAATCGGTTGTTATGGCCGATGGCTTTGCAGATGATAAAGAGCAACAAATGCTAGGTTTATTTGCAACGCATTTATAGTGGGACGTAAAGTGGGACGCAGGTTCTAAAACAACTTACGGATTTGGGAAAGGGGCACGCTCTTGCAAAATTTGCCTAACGTTGCTCGGGGTACAAAATGAAAGGCTTTGCCTCAACTTCCTGTAGACTGGAATACGGTCTGGAGATCGTATTACGGGCAAGCCTATATAGCTCCATTGGCGTCAGGGAAAAGGTAAGAAAAAAAACGTGGAATCGATGAAGCGGAGAAACAGTGAATCCGCTTTATAATGGCGGGGGAAGGTTGGGATATTTGATGGAGATACCGGTAATCAGCGGAGAGCCCTGATTAGGCAGAAAGATCAAAGGCTTTCGGGTGGGTGATATCCGGTGGGTTCGGATAGGGTCAGAAATCCATCCAGTTTGCTTC
>JBKHJD010000275.1:0-2970 GCA_046538315.1 Syntrophobacteria bacterium | reverse complement strand
GCCATGCAGACACTCAGGGCCATTACCGGGTCGGCGTTGGACGTGGAAAAGGCGGCTACGGTGGAGGCTGCCGCCGAGCCCGAAGAAAAAAAGTCCGTTTACGTACAGGTTCCAGGAAGTGTTCGTTCCCTTGAAGCCCTGCAGAAGCGCCTCAAGCCGGTGGCACCCCTTGTCTCCGCCACCGAAATGAAAATCTCCAAAGCCGAGTATGCCAGGCATGTTCGGAAACTTTGCAGCGTGCCTCTCATGGGGGTGGACAGGGAGAAGGGCGCTGTGGTCATGAGAATGGATGATGCTCTGGACGTGCTCAGTGCGCCGCCCGAGGATCCGGCGCAGGTGGATCAGGGGCTGGCCCATCTGGAGTCCTACATCGAAACGTTTCGGTTCGGGGAGACCCTGGATCTGAAGCGGGTGCAGATGAACGTGTTCGAGGCTTTCCTGCACGTGGTTTCGGCACCCTTCGCCCACGAGTTCAAGAAGCTGAAAATGTCCGTGGACCGCTACACCATCGGTCCCCGCGGCCCCAAATACCTCTACATCTATGGCCCTTCCTATAACGGCAAGACAAACTTTTTGCGCCTCTGCCTGAAGATCATAACCGGGCGGGACATGGAGCCCATTGCCCAGGAGAATTTCAAGAAGACCTCAATTCTTGCCGCCCGGCAATACGCCACGGTTTTCCCCCTGGCGTTCGACGATGTCAGTATCGTCACCTCCATCGAACCGGTCCTGAAGCATTACTGGGAGGTCTGGTGGGAAGAGGAGGTCCCGGCGCCCCAGCTCATCATGACTTCGAATCAACCGAATCCCAAGGAGTGGGCGGAGACGAGGATCAAGCGGGTCAACTTTGACGTCAAGTTTGATCACGGCAACCCCGCGGGCGCGCAGGCCCTGAGCAAGGTGCTTGGTGCCCGGACGGACTTCTTCAGGTGGTTCTCTTACCTACATCTCAAAAAGCTCGACCATCCCGGCGATGAGGTCCTGCGGAATCTGGTGGTAGACGAGGCCAGGGCTGCCAGGGAAGTGATCATGGAGCTCTACGAGCTTGCCGGCCGTCCGCTGCCTGCCTACTTTCCGAAAAGACCGGTGGAGCAGATATACGATGTGGACCTGATCGAATGGCTGGAGCTCATCGACACCCGAGTTTTGAGCCTGGAGGAGAGTGGCAACAAGTTAGTGGCCAGAGCCGCCGACACCATACCAGTTTACGAGGTCGAGCGCTATCTCCGGGTGCTGCCGCAAGGGGTGAAGGCCCATAGAAAGGGGCACTCGATCATCATCGAGGGCAAGGAAAGCTACCTCAAGTGGGTCTTCTCTGCCGGCAGTCCTGTCAGGCGATCCTTCTGGAGAAGGCTGAAAGAGAAGCTATCTGGAAGGTAGCCTCGTACCCCATAACGCTTTCTACGTCTTCTACGTTTTCTTTATACCCCGTTGCAGAACATTGCCGGGGGGAGATGGGGCTCTTCCTTTGTTGCCACTTTGTTAATGTGTTCGGCTTTGTCTGATTGAGGAATACTCCGTTAGTGCATTTCTGAATAGCATGCAAACAGGTTTTCTTCTGCTCATATTACCAGCCTTGCCAGGAAAGAGCCACAGGCGCATGAGCCCGGGCGGCAGCAGCATGCTTGCTTGACGTAAAGCAAGACAGCGGCTATGGGGAATTGGCCTTTTGTGAAACGAATTTTTGCTGTTGCGGCGAGAACGGCTGAGACGGAGGAGCAACATGCACGGTCGCTGTCGAGTACGATTTTGAACTACATGGTCACCTGTAACCACATCTCCCGTGGCCCGACCCCAAGGTTTGAAACTCCAAGGGCCCAGAGGAACAATCCTGGCTGAGGTTTTTTAAGTTATCGGCGAAACTGAGGTCCACCGGTACGAGGTCCGTGGCATTGGCAAAAAGGAGGATAGTCCCGGTACAACGGTTTTCAAACAAGGCTTTCGTTGTCTGCATCAAGAACGAGGATTATCCTGCGTCACTAGAATATGCAAGATACATGAGGTTTTGCCCGGCGACAGGTCTGCTGAAGGTAAGTACACTCGGGGGATTGATGAATCAGGGCAGGATTGCCCGTATCCGGTGGAGTATGTCGTTCCAATCAAGTTGCCCTGAACCGCCGAAGAGGTGACGCTTCCTATCTCGCATTCTACGGGGTATCAGGAAGTTATATATTCATGACCGTCCAGCTGTATTACCGTCTCCCGGTTCCTGCCGGCAGTGTTATTTTTTCACCACTTTTTAGCTCCACGGCTCCATTCCCGCCGAGGTAAACAAAGCCGAGTTCCGGCACCCAGACAAAGGATAGGGGATTGTCGGTGTTCCCTACGAAAGTACAGGCTTCAAGTGAACACGGGCCAAATTCGATCCTGCCCAGGAAACGCGTAACAGCGCCTCTTGGAACATTGGAGAAATGGAGCTCCCTGTGCCGATATTCTCGAGACCCCGTGCGGAAGATTGGTATATTCGACTTGATTGAATAACCTTTTGTTTCCTTGTCTTCTTCAAATAGTACCAGAGTTGTGCCCACAGGAGGCCCACCTACCGTAAAAGAATCGATTTGTTCACGCTCCGTTTTCTCAACCGCCAGATCCTTGACTACGAAGCGGGCCGGGGAGGGGGACGCGAATATCTGCTCGACAGCTTTCCTTTCCGGGAGTGAGACGGTCTGTATTTTGACCAGCGAGTCCAGCATCGCGCGCGCCTCGCCGGCGAAATCACTGGCAGGATAGCGTTTGAGGAAGTTTCTATACGACGGTATTGTCCCTTTTTGAGCTGCTTCCTCCCACTCTTTTCTTTCGATCTGTATTCTTGCCTCGGCAGCGAATTCACTCTCCGGATGTTTTGTCAGGAATTCTTTGTATGATTCCACGGTATCGGCACTCTGGGCCTTCTTCCACTCTGCCCTGGTTGCGGCGCATCCAGCGAACATGAATGACAGCATTACGACGAAAACCCATCTTTGTTTCCAC
>JBKHJD010000023.1:0-13767 GCA_046538315.1 Syntrophobacteria bacterium | reverse complement strand
CGGCGGGATGCTCACCAATTTTCCCACGGTGAAAAAAAGCATCGAGCGGCTCAAACACCTCCAGAGCATGAAACAGGACGGCAGCATCAACAGATTCCCCAAGAAAGAGATTCTCCGGATGGAGCGAGAGATGGCGAAGCTGGAGAGGAACCTTGGCGGCATTGCAGACATGGACCGCCTGCCCGGGGCGCTTTTCGTGGTGGATCCCCGCCGGGAGAATATCGCGGTAGCCGAAGCCAACAGACTGCGGATACCCGTTGTCGCCATCGTGGACACCAACTGCGACCCTGATCCCATCGACTATGTGATTCCCGGAAATGACGACGCCATTCGCTCTATTCGCCTCTTTTCCTCCAAAATCGCAGACGCCTGTATCGAGGGGAAACAAAGACGAGAGGAACAGTTGCAGGCTGAACTGGACAAGGCGGCAACCGAGCCGTCCGAGGAAGGTGAACTGATCGGCACTGTCGCTGCAGAGGAAGGCGGCCCGGAAGTGGAGATCATCAATCCCGTCCAGGAATAAGCACGTGTGGAGGAGGGTTACATTGCAAGTCACTGCAGAGATGGTAAAAGAACTGCGCGAGAAAACAAACGCCGGAATTATGGATTGTAAGGCGGCCCTTCAAGAAACTGGGGGCGACATGGAAAAGGCTGTAGACTTCCTGCGGCAGAAAGGCCTGGCTGTTGCGCGAAAACGATCTGGTCGAGCTGCCACTGAAGGGCAGATCCACTCGTATATCCACGCCGGGGGCAAGATCGGGGTCATGGTGGAGGTAAACTGCGAAACTGACTTCACTGCACGGAGCGACGCCTTTGTGGATTTTGTAAAAAATCTTGCCATGCACATCGCCGCCACCAACCCGCTGGCCATCGGCCAGGGGGGCCTTGACCCCGCGGTGGTAGAGCGGGAGCGAGAAATATACCGGGCCCAGGCCCTGGAGACCGGGAAACCCGAGAAAATAGTGGACAAAATCGTCGAAGGAAAACTTGGCAAATTCTACCAGGAGGTTTGCCTCCTTGAACAGCCGTACGTTCGAGACACTGATATGACCATTGCAGACTTGCTCAACGAACTGCGGGCCAAAACCGGTGAAAACGTAGTCATCCGCCGATTCACCCGCTATCAGTTGGGTGAGGATACCGAACGATAAGCAGAGCTGGTACGATCCTTCAATCATGCCCGACGTGAAATACAAGCGCATCCTTCTCAAGATCAGCGGCGAGGCCCTGATGGGAGAGTCCTCTTACGGGATCAGCTCCGGGGTCATCGGCAGAATAGCCGGGGAGATATGTGAAGTCTATCGCCTCGGGATTGAAACTGCCGTGGTCATCGGCGGCGGGAATATCTTTCGTGGATTGGCCGCTGCCTCGTGCGGCATGGACCGGGCTTCGGCAGATAACATGGGCATGTTGGCCACGGCCATCAATGCCCTGGCCCTGCAAGATGCCCTGGAGAGAACAGGGGCACAGACCCGGGTACAATCAGCCATTGCTATGAGACAGGTAGCAGAACCCTACATCCGACGTCGAGCCATTCGCCACCTGGAAAAGGGTCGCATCGTTATCTTTGCTGCAGGAACCGGCAACCCGTACTTCAGCACAGACACTGCCGCAGCCCTGCGGGCCATGGAGATCCACGCTGGCGTCCTTCTCAAAGCCACCAAGGTCAACGGGGTCTATCCTGCTGATCCGGCAAAATGTGCCGGTGTCAAGAAGTTCAAACGGCTTACCTACCTGGAAGTTCTCCAGAAGCAGCTAAAGGTGATGGATGCTACGGCAATCTCCCTGGCCATGGACAATGCCATGCCCATCATCGTCTTCAACCTCCTGAGTGAGGGAAACATCAAGAGGGTCGTTCTGGGTGAAGAGGTCGGTACGATTGTTCATGGAGGGGATAATGGTTGATGAGATATTCGCGGAGTTGAACGAGCGGATGACAAAAGCGGTGGAGTCGCTCAAAGGGGAATACAGCCGGCTACGTACAGGCAGGGCATCGGTTTCACTGCTGGATGGAATCCGGGTCTCTTACTACGGCACCCTTGCTCCTCTCAACCAGATGGCATCACTGGCGGTGCCCGAACCCCGTCTCATAGTCATTCAGCCCTGGGATAAGACTACCATCGGCGAGATCGAGAAAGCAATCTTGAAATCAGAACTTGGGCTCACGCCCATGAATGATGGCAAGGTCATCCGTATCGCTATCCCACCACTTACCGAGGAACGCCGGAGGGAACTGGTCAAAGTTGCTCGAAAAATGGCCGAGGACAACAAGGTCGCCATTCGCAACATCCGCCGCGACGCAAATGAGATGCTCAAAGAACTCAAAAAGGACAAAGAGATCACCGAAGATGATCTCTACCGGTCTCAAGACGAAGTTCAAAAGGCGACCGATCAGTTTATCTCTCAGGTGGATGACCTGTGCGCTGCTAAAGAAAAGGAGATTCTTGAAATCTGAATGCTTGCTTGCCTACGCTCCGCGAAGGCCGACCGTGAAGGTATCATTGTTGGTATTCCGGAGTCAGCCGCCTGAAAACGCTGGCTTCGGTTATCAATGAGCCGAGCGCGAGCACAGCCCCTGAACTTACCCCCCATGGAAATGCTCACCCTGGAAAAGCTGCCGCGACACGTGGCCATTATCATGGACGGCAATGGTCGTTGGGCCCGGGAGCGGAACCTCAACCGCATCGATGGCCATCGTGCCGGTGCGGAGTCCGTGCGAGTCATCGTTCGAGCTTGTCGCAGAATCGGCATTCCAATGCTCACCCTCTATGCATTTTCAAAGGAAAACTGGCAGCGGCCTGGTCGCGAGGTCCAGGCCCTGTGGCGGCTACTTAAAGGGTATCTCACCTCGGAACTCAATGAAATGATGGAGAACGGCATCCGCCTCAACGCCCTGGGAGATCTCGAGGATCTGCCACGAGGTGTAAGCCGTCTCCTTCGCGCTACCATGAACAAGACCGGAGACAACCGCGCCATGACTCTCAATCTGGCTCTCAGCTACAGCGGCCGACGCGAAATCGTCCGCGCTGCCCGGCAGCTGGCGGCCGCCTGTGCAGCAAGGCAGCTCAATCCGGCCGATATCAATGAGACCACCTTTTCCCGCTACCTCTATACCGCAGATATGCCGGATCCTGATCTGCTCATCCGAACCAGCGGTGAGCAGCGCATCAGTAATTTCCTGCTCTGGCAAACGGCCTACACCGAACTCTACGTGAGTCCGGCCTGGTGGCCAGATTTTCGCGAACCGCAGCTAATGGAAGCACTCGCCGACTACCAGCAGCGCGAACGCCGCTTTGGCAAGACCAGCGAGCAGCTGCTGAAAAATCACGGTAAAAGGAGGCTGCTGCGATAGCACCAACCAAACCCGCAGCCATTCCCCGAGCCTCGCCGAAGAGATCCTGGTGCGCCCAGGTCTCTACGAGCCTGCATCATTTCCCGGAATTCGGAGCCATGGGCCCTTTGGCGATTTCTGGAGCAGACAGCTCGGCACGACGCGGGGGCAAAACAGGCTTGATGCCTGCGGCATTTCATACTATGGTGGTGCTCCCGGAAGGATGCTTTCCATGTCAAGACCTGGCACGAGATATGGACAACAGAGCTTTTGATCCCTCACACCTGTATCGGTGGGCTACCGCAGCAGTGATGCTGCCGCTGCTTTTGGTTGTCGTCGGCTACGGTCCAGGCTGGATTTTGCTGGTGCTCACACTGCTGCTGACTGCCGGGGCTCTCCTGGAGCTTGCTCGTTTACTGCTTGGCGGAGCAAGCGGCCGGCTCCGCATTCTGACCCTGAGCCTGGGCCTGGTGCTGCCGCTTACCACGTACTGGGGGGGCGCGCCGGGGCTTACCGCAGCTACCACCGTATTGGTCTTCATCATCCTGCTGGCTCATGCGCTCATCTACAGCAGACACGAGGCTGTTATCCATCAACTTGGCACCATCATCTTCGCCCAGATCTATGCAGCCTTCGCACTGAGTCATATCTTGCTCATCTTTCAGATGCCAGCAGGCCGACGCTGGCTCTTTTTTGTTCTTGCAGTCATCTTTGCCGGAGACACGGCGGCCTACTACGTAGGCCACCGCTGGGGCCGGCACAAATTGGCGCCGGCAATCAGTCCGGGAAAAACCGTCGAAGGTGCTGCAGGTGGTCTGGTCGGCTCGGTGGTGCTGGCACTGCTCGCCGGTAAGGTGGTGCTGCCTTCTGATAGTGCAGACCTTGGTTTCGTCCTGGCCCTCGGCTTTGGCCTGGCAGCGGTGGGGCAGGCTGGCGATTTGATGGAATCCATGCTCAAGCGCGTCAGTCAGGCGAAGGATTCAGGTGGCGTGTTTCCCGGACATGGTGGGGTGCTGGACCGACTGGACAGTCTCCTCTTTGCTTTTCCCTTGACCTATTACGGCGTCCTTTTTTTTACGTAATAGGTAACAACAAGGACCCCGGGTGACAGAACTGCTAACCATGGAGGGATAGAGGAGAGTTCTCGCGTGAAAGGTGTTGCAATTCTCGGCTCCACAGGATCCATAGGCCGTAATGCCCTCCGGGTAGTGGAACAGTTCCCCGACCGTTTCAAGGTGGTCTCCCTGACGGCGGGGAAAAACGTCAAGCTTTTCGCCAGGCAGATTCGCCGGCACCAGCCGAAGCTCGCCGCCGTTCTCGACGAAAAGTCGGCCAGGGACCTGGCCGGTTACCTTCAAGAAACATCCGGTGTGCGCGTGCTCGCTGGCCCGGAGGGATACAACGAAGCGACCAGCCTCGAAGATGTGGACATGGTACTGTCGGCTATGGTGGGAGCAGCCGGTCTCATACCCACCCTCAGTGCCATACGGGCCGGCAAAGATGTGGCCCTGGCCAACAAGGAGACTCTGGTAATGGCCGGTGCCCTCGTTATGGAAGAAGTTCGCCGCCGTCCCGTAACCCTGCTCCCCGTGGACAGTGAACACAGCGCCATCTTTCAGGCCCTGGCGGGGCACCGGCGAGAGGATCTCAAACGCATCCTGCTCACCGCCTCGGGTGGGCCGTTTTTGAACATGAGCACCGAGGACATCGCCTCAGTAACACCCAAGCAGGCTCTGGCCCATCCCAATTGGAGCATGGGACCCAAGATCACCATTGACTCCGCCACCCTCATGAACAAGGGCCTGGAAGTCATCGAAGCCCGGTGGCTCTTTGACGTACCGGTGGAAAAAATCGCCGTCCACATTCATCCCGAAAGCATCGTCCATTCCATGGTGGAGTATGTGGACGGTTCGGTGATCGCTCAGATGGGCCTTCCTGACATGTGCGGCCCCATTGCTTTCGCCCTGGCCTATCCAGAGCGGCTCCATCTGGATCTACCCTCACTGGATTTCTTTGCCTTGCGCGCCCTCACCTTTCTGGAGCCGGATCTCAGCAAATTCCCCTGCCTGAAGCTGGCATGTGAAGCCTGCAAGATAGGGGGTACCATGCCGGCTGTTCTCAACGCCGCCAACGAGGTAGCGGTTCAGTCTTTTCTGGACGGACGGCTTTGTTTTGCTGGAATTTCCAGGCTGGTCGAGGAGGCCATGCACGAGCACGTGCCAGGTCCTGCTGCCGAGCTGGAGCCTATTCTGGATGCTGATACCTGGGCCCGCCGGCGGACACAGAAGGCAATACAGGCCCGTATGCTCGCCTGACATTGTGGTGAGCAGTGTCTCCCTGCCGCCGGGACTCGGGGAACAGATGGCGCTTCGCCGCCTCGCTGTTGGCAACAAAGCCTGAAGGAGGCTATAATACCAGGAAGATGGGAGGACATAACAACACCTTAACCGTCTAGCTCAGGGAGCAGGTGTATCTTGGAATCAATCTGGCCGCTTACCCGGAGCACATTATCCTTTGTGGTGACACTGGGAGTGCTTATCTTCATCCATGAGTTTGGCCACTTCCTGGTTGCCAAACTCTCGCGGGTTACCGTGGAGCGTTTTTCTCTGGGTTTTGGGCCTCGTCTGGTGGGCAAGAAGGTAGGCGAGACCGACTACCGCATCTCAGCCTTCCCGCTCGGCGGCTACGTCAAGATGTTGGGGGAGTCCGTCGATGAGGACGTCCCGGAAGCTTTGCAGTCTTCTTCCTTTTCCCACCAGCCCCTGTCTCGACGTATGGGGATCGCTGCAGCCGGGCCGGTTTCCAATCTGTTACTGGCAGTCTTTCTCTACACTCTGGTCTTCGCCCTTTTCGGTGTAGCCCGGCCCACCACGGATATCGGGTCGGTAACCCCCGAGTCCCCGGCAGCAGCCGCCGGTATACAGGCTGGTGACCGCATTCTGGCAATTGATGGGACTTCGGTGAAGGAATGGGGACACCTCTCCGAATTGATAAAGGAAAGCGGCGGCGAAACAATTGAGCTACGCCTGCAACGAGGAGACGAGGTACGCACCGTAAAGGTTACCCCCGAGATCGGAGAAACACGCACTTTGCTGGGTGAGTCCACCAGCCGACCGCTCATCGGCATCGTCGCCTCCGACAACGTGATTGTGGAAGAGCTCAACCCGCTGCAAGCTCTCTACTATGGGATCGCCCAGACTGGCCAGATGATAAAGCTCACTTTTGTTGTTCTCGGCAAACTCATCGTGGGTGCCATTTCTCCCAGAACCCTCGCCGGCCCTATTGGCATAGCCCAGATGTCCGGCCAGGTAGCTGAGGCCGGCCCTCTCGCCTTTTTCTCTTTTATGGCGCTGCTCAGTATCAACCTTGGCATCCTTAACCTTTTGCCCATACCTGTGCTCGATGGTGGCCATCTGCTTTTCTTTTTCATCGAAGCGCTCATGGGCAAGCCGCTCAGTATGCGAAAGCGTGAGATGGCCCAGCAGATCGGTCTGTTCTTGCTCATCGCCCTGATGGTTTTTGTCTTCTACAATGATATCTACCGGCTCATTTCGCCTGGAAGGGCACTGCCATAGCTTTCTCATAACGCCAGGCGCAAAACCTGGACGCAAGTTGGATAGAGCAGGCGGTCCGTAGACCAGGCAGTGAGCAGACAGGTAACGGCTAACTGGCTTCTCCGTGAAGATTCTTGCTGTTGAAACGGCCACACCGGTTGGGAGCATCGCCCTGGCGGATGGACCGGAGCCCAAGGCCCAGTACATGCTCAATGTGGCGGTAACCCATAATCGACGTCTTTTGCCGGCGATTGATCGCATTCTCGCGGATTCCGCCTGGAGCCTCGACGATATTGAGGGGCTGGCGGTGAGTCTCGGCCCTGGAAGCTTTACTGGCTTGCGTATCGGACTCAGTATCATGAAAGGGCTTGCCTGGGCGACCGGAAAACCTCTGGCCGGAATTCCTACGCTGGAGGCCCTGGCCGCAAACGTGCCGCTTGTGCCCTATCTCATCTGCCCGGTACTGGATGCCCGCAAGGGGGAAATATTCACCGCACTCTACCGTCAGCCCGATGGTTGGGAGCTTGAAAGACTCACACCCTATATGGCGGTAAAGCCCGAAAAGCTTGTTGATCTCATCTGGGAGAAGACGGTACTTGTCGGCAACGGGCTCCTGCGGTATGGAGCCTATCTGGCGGGTATACTTGGCGAGCGCCTTGTCCAGGCACCGCCGCATCTCAATATCGTCCACGCGACCGCTGTGGCCTGGCTGGCAGAGCAGCGGCTGCGCCGGGGCATGGTGGAGGATGTCTCCACTTGCACTCCGCTCTACGTGCGGCCTTCTGAAGCGAAGCGGCATGCCTGGTAAAGACGACCCGCTTCCGGGTTGCGCCTTTTGAGACGGCAGTTCTCTGGAGAGCCGTTCTCAGAACCAGGCATGTGAGGCTCTCATCTCGGCCGGGCCCGGACAACCCCCTGGAACGTATCCGGGGGCTATCATGTTATGGTTGTTGACAAAGTACCCAAGATTGCATATAAACATGCATTACTTTTATGATTCTTTTTCACCGGAAGAGAGAAAACTGCCGGAAAATAGCGCAATTCGCCGAAGAGGTATGGAATGGAAAAGTGGGATGAGGAACTGATTGCCCGGCTTCTCCCGTGCCATGAAGAGCTACGCCAGTATATCGAAGAACACCGGCGCTACGAAGAGCAACTGGAACGGTTCAACCAACGTTCCCACCTTACATCAGAGGAGGAGCTTGAAAAAAAACGCATCAAGAAACTCAAACTGGCAGGTCGCGACAAAATAGAGGCCATTCTCGCCACACATAGACAGGGGTAGTCATGAAACTCACCGGAGCCCAGATTTTTTTCGAGTGTTTGAAGCAAGAAGGAGTGGACACCGTCTTTGGACTCCCGGGCGGTGCGGTCATCGACATCTACGATGAGATGCCCAAACACGATATTCGCCATGTGCTCGTTCGCCACGAGCAAGGCGCAATTCACATGGCCGATGGCTATGCCCGCGCCAGTGGTCGGGTGGGTGTGTGCCTGGTAACCTCGGGTCCCGGGGCCACCAATACAGTCACCGGTATCGCCACAGCGTATATGGACTCCATTCCCGTGGTAATTTTCACCGGTCAGGTGCCAACAGCGCTCATCGGCAACGATGCCTTCCAGGAAGCAGATATCACAGGGATCACTCGACCGTGCACCAAACACAATTACCTCGTCAAGGACGTTTGTGATCTGGCCCGGATCATCCGGGAAGCCTTTTATCTGGCACGCTCCGGTCGACCGGGCCCTGTACTGGTAGATCTGCCCAAGGACGTCATCAATGACAAGGTCGATTTCAAGTATCCCAAGAAGATCTCATTGCGGGGCTACAGGCCCAACTACGAAGCCCACATGGGTCAGGTCAAGCGCACTTTTGCGGCGATCACCAAGGCCAAAAGGCCGGTCATCTATGCTGGCGGCGGGGTCATCTCCTCGAGCTGTGCGAAAGAGCTGCGGCAACTGGGAGAGACCCTGAGGTGTCCTGTAACCACCACACTCATGGGCCTGGGTGGATTCCCTGCGCCCCACGAGCTGTGGCTCGGTATGTTGGGAATGCACGGTACTTTCCGGGCGAACATGGCGATCGCCAACGCGGATCTTCTCATTGCCATTGGCGTCCGCTTCGACGACCGGGTGACCGGCAGAATCGACGAATTTGCTCCCAGAGCGAAGATCATTCACATTGACATCGATCCCACCTCCATCAGCAAAAACGTTCGGGTGGACATACCCATTGTGGGCGAATGCAAGGATGCCCTGAAGCGACTGTTGCAACTCATCAAAGAGGACCCGCCGGCTGATCTGGAAAACCTCAGAAAACCCTGGCTGGATCAGATTCAGGAGTGGAAGGAGACCTATCCGCTGGCCTACAAGCAAAGTGATGACGTGATCAAGCCCCAGTACGTGGTGGAGAAGCTCTACGAACTCTCCGAGGGTAAGGCTATTATCAGCACCGAGGTTGGCCAGAACCAGATGTGGGCGGCCCAGTACTATCATTTCGCTGAACCCCGGACGTTGCTCACCTCTGGCGGCCTGGGCACCATGGGCTACGGATTTCCGGCAGCCATCGGCGCCCAGATGGCCTTTCCTGACCGTCTGGTCATCGATATCGCCGGTGACGGCAGCATTCAAATGTGCATCCAGGAATTGATCGTTGCGGTGGAGAACAATCTGCCGGTGAAGGTGGCCATTCTCAACAACCAGTATTTGGGGATGGTCCGGCAGTGGCAGGAACTCTTCTACAACAAACAATACTGTGCCACCTGCATCAAGGCTGCACCCGACTTCGTAAAACTTGCAGAGGCCTACGGTGCCGTGGGGCTTCTGGCCACAAAGCCCGAAGAGGTTGAACCGGTGATCCGCGAAGCCCTCGCCATTCCCAAACCGGTAATCATGGATTTCAAGGTCAGCCCGGAGGAGGACGTCTATCCCATGGTACCTGCTGGAGCGGCCATGACCGAAATGCTCCTGGTTTGAGGCCCTGTTCGGTCAAAACATGCAATGGCCGATCTGGCGCGCAAGTGCGGAACTCTGCTCCGGGGGAGGCGAAAAACGTCTTGAGTGCGGGTCGGCCGTGCGAGAATCCCGGCAGGAGTATCAGCTCGTCGCAACCTCGACGCAAAAGGAGAAATGCCCGTGAGATACGTTCTTGGTGTTCTGGTGGAGAATCAGCCTGGCGTCCTTTCGCGTGTGGCCGGACTTTTCAGCGGTAGGGGCTTCAATATCGAAAGTTTGACCGTGGCCGAGACCCTTGATCCGGAAGTTTCCCGTATCACCCTGGTGACCACCGGCAACGAGCAGATCCTGGAGCAGATCGTCAAACAGCTCAACAAGCTGGTGAATGTACTCAAAGTTACCGATTTTCGCGATGTGGATTTTGTGGACCGGGAAATGGCTCTGATCAAGGTCAAGGCCGAGGCAAACTCCCGTGCCGAGGTGCTCCGTATTGTCGACATTTTCAGGGGCAAGGTGGTCGATGTCAGCCCGTACTTCTACACCATTGAAGTAACCGGTGACGAGAAGAAAATCCCGGCTATCCTCGACTTGCTCAGACATCTGGGCATTGTCGAAGTGGTTCGCACCGGCAAAGTCGCCATTGCGCGGAGCAAGAAGTAGTGATGGTGATGCCTCGATGCGATGCTTCTGGTTGACGATCCCTGGTGAGTATTACATTTTTTCTCCGGAGGGGCCGAGGCAGATGTCCCATCAACAAGCGGTCCTGAGTGTTCCCCGCTGTTAGCTGCTTTCGGGAACTCCAGCGATTTCGCCCAGCCCCAGGTCTCCTGCTTCCCGCTGACGCTACAGGAGGGTGTTATGAAAATCTACTATGATTCGGATGCCGATTTGGGTGTACTGAAAAACAAAAAAGTGGCAATCATCGGTTACGGCAGCCAGGGCCATGCCCAGGCCCAGAACTTGCGGGACAGCGGTCTGGACGTCATTGTCGCCGAGCTCGAGGACACTCCCAACTATAAACTGGCCAGGGAGCACGGTTTCGAGCCTGTTACGGCCGGGGAAGCCTCGAGGCTTGCGCATGTGGTTCAGATTCTTGCCCAGGACGATGTCCAGGCAAAACTTTATCGGGATGAGGTCGCCCCTCACATGACCCGGGGCAAAACCCTGGTATTCTCCCACGGTTTTAATATTCACTACGGCCAGATCCAGCCGGCGACCCACGTAGACGTGGTGATGATCGCACCCAAGGGCCCCGGTCATCTGGTACGCAGCGAGTATGAGAGGGGGGCGGGGGTTCCCTCTCTGGTGGCCGTGTACCAGGATGCCAGCGGCCACTCCGTGGAAACGGCTCTTGCGTATGCCAAGGGTATTGGCGCTACCCGGGCCGGGGTGATTCATACCACCTTCGAGGAAGAAACCGAAACCGACCTCTTTGGTGAGCAGGCGGTGCTCTGTGGCGGAGTCACCCAGCTGATCAAGGCCGGGTTCGACACCCTGGTGGAAGCCGGCTACCAGCCGGAAGTCGCCTACTTCGAATGTCTTCACGAGATGAAGCTTATCGTTGATCTCTTTTACCAGGGTGGCATTTCTTTTATGCGCTATTCCGTAAGTGACACGGCCGAGTATGGTGATCTCACCCGGGGCAGGCGCGTCATAACCGAACAGACGCGGGCGGCCATGCGAGAGATCCTCAGAGAGGTGCAAACCGGCGAGTTCGCCCGTGAGTGGATTCTGGAAAACCGGGCCGGTCGCCCTGTGTTCAATGCCTTGCGCCGTGTGGAGAAACAGCACCCCATCGAGGAGGTAGGCGCTGGACTCCGAGCCATGATGCCCTGGTTGAAAAAAGCGTAGCCTTCCGTGAGGCAGGAGGCTGCGTTGCATCACTCCTGCGTCTGTGTGATTCTGTCTCTTGACTACCATGGCCCGCCCAGGGCTTCGGGCTCGCTGATCATGGTGCAAGGTGCGATATGCAACGCTCATTCATTGCTAGGGCGGGTTTGCCGTACATCGGCACTCTGGCGGTGTTACTTGTGGTATTCGTCCTTTTGGGCTGGACCTATCCGGCGGTTCTGACCCTCATTGCCACAGGGCTGGTGACGAATTTCTTCCGTGATCCCGAGCGAGCCGTTCCGAACGCTGCTCACGCGATACTGGCCCCGGCTGACGGCCGTATTGTTTTTCTGGGAAAGGTCTTCGAGGATCGCTTTCTGGGCAAGGAGGCTTTGAAGATCAGCATCTTTATGTCCATCTTTGACGTCCACGTGAACCGGATCCCCGTCTGCGGCGAGGTAGCCGAGGTTCACTACCACAAAGGCAAGTTCTTCTCTGCCAATCTGGAAAAGGCCTCCCGGGCCAATGAACGGAATGCCATCGTGGTCCAGGTGCCGGGCGGCGAAAAAATCCTCTTCGTCCAGATCGCCGGCCTTATCGCCCGGCGGATCGAGTGTTGGCTGCAGCCTGGTGATCGTGTAAAGAAAGGCGAGCGTTTTGGCATCATCCGCTTTGGCTCCAGGGTGGATCTCTTCGTCCCCCCTGAGAGCTCCTTGACAGTGAGAAAGGGTGAACGTGTCAAGGCGGGAGAAACGATCGTATGTTACTATCAAAAAGAGAAAAAAGAAGGCGGAACAGAGGGCCACGGCAGGTAAAACGCGGCATCTACCTCCTGCCGAACCTCTTCACCACCGCCAACCTGTTCAGTGGCTTCTTCGGCATCATTGCAACCATCAACCAAAACTTCGAGATTGCCGCCGTTGCTATCCTGGTCTCCTGTCTGTTCGACATCCTGGACGGGAAGGTAGCCCGCTTCACCGGGTCCAACAGTCGGTTCGGAGTGGAATACGACTCTCTGGCGGATCTGGTGTCTTTCGGGGTGGGGCCTGCTCTGCTCGTTTACCTGTGGGCTCTCAAGCCTTTCGGCCGCCTGGGCTGGGCCGCCGCCTTTCTCTTTGTCGCCTGTGGCGCCCTCAGGCTGGCGCGATTCAATATCCAGGTGAACACGGTATCCAAAAGGAATTTTGTTGGTCTGCCGATCCCCGCAGCCGCCTGTATGGTGGCCACGACTGTGCTGCTGTTCTACAGCATGGGAGACGGTTATTCCAGCAAGCACTTTCTGTTGTTGGCAATGACCTATCTCCTTGGCTTCCTGATGGTCAGCAATATCCCGTACTATAGTTTCAAAGAGGTAGATCGATTCCAGCAGATGCCCTTCCGGGCGTTGGTTCTGGCGATCCTGCTCTTCTCGGTGATTGCCGCGCGGCCGGCCGTCATGCTTTTCAGCCTCATGCTCGTCTATGTGGGTTCAGCTCTGGCAGCTCATGCGCGCAAGGTATACAGGAAGCGAACCCGAGGCGTTGAGAAAGAAGTGCTCAACCAGGAGACCGCCAGGCACAAGTCAGAATCCAAATAAGCATAGTACTGCCCGTTGATTGTTGTCAGTTGTCCGTTGCCAAAAACTGAAAACCCGATTCGTACAGCTAGAAAGAAAAAAGATCGCAGCTGGCTTATGTGCTGGCCTACGTCTAGGAAAACATCGATACAACGGACTACTGACAACGGACCACTGACTTAATTTTACTGCCCGTTGATTGTTGTCAGTTGTCCGTTGCCAAAAACTGAAAACCCATTAGCCAGATAGTCCTACAACCAAGTCTGTATCTATCTGTATCTACATGTTGTCGAGCTTCCCCATGGGAGCGGCTTTCAGACGCAAACGGGCTGTGGGAGCAACATACTGCTCTTGGAATCAAATGTCGTTGCAGCAATATGCATTCGGAAAACCTCTTTCCCCTCCCCTAGCGGGCTGACTTTTGCCCATACATAACACCGTGGGGTTGAATCAGTGCTGTCCGTTGCTTGACCCTCCGGGAGCGGCCTTCCAGCCGCGACTGACAGCCCCAGCTCAACGGAAAGGTATCGCGGCTGGAAAGC
>JBKHJD010000274.1:0-2984 GCA_046538315.1 Syntrophobacteria bacterium | reverse complement strand
GGCGAATCATGGGGACAGGACCAGCTCCTTTACTCTCGATACCTCGCGATCCCGGTCGCCGTTCCGCCTGACGATCACGGCCATCCACATAAGCCCTTCCACCTCAGCAGGGCTCGTTTCCAGCTCCCAGGAAAAATCCGGATACTCATCTCCAAAGTCACCTGCGAACCGGTTCCAGGTAGCGGCGCCAACCGCCTCGATCTCCGCCAGTTTGCTGGCAGCCAGCAAAGTGGCCGTACTCATCTCTCTGGTATCCACCAGGGCATCCACACTCTGGACATTGGCTTTGAGGATGGCCACAAAGGCGATGGCCAGGATGGCCACAGCCACCATGAGCTCCAGGAGGGTGAAACCGTATGCACGCTCTCTGTTTTGAGAAACCATTGTCTACCCAACCGGCAGTGCCCGGTGCTTACTGCCTGGTGCCCAGACTAGTGCCTGGTGCTTACTGCCTACTTCCTACTGCCTCTTCTTCCCTCTCCAGGTAGCCTTCCCGAATCGCCACCCTGGCGTTGAACGCCTTGACAAACAGGGTCTGAACACGGTCGCCCGGACCGGCCAGATGGATCACCGCGGGCTCGGCAAGTCCCTTGGGCTGAAATCGCAGGGCGGTACGACCCGAAGACGTCTTTGTGCCCTCTTGCGGCTTCTGAACGTCCATAAAGCGCACCTCACCTGCGAGAGCCCTCTTCTCGTAGTTCTCCGGCTCTGCCACCTCATCCTCCACCTTGGCCGTCGTCCAGAAAGTGCCTGCTTTCAGGTCCAGCATGAGTGTCCAGATACATCCCTCCACCATTGCCCGGGTCCTGGCCTGGGCCACAGCGCCCGCCAGCCGCCGCGAACTGGTCTTCAGGTCGTTTTGCCATAGACCCGAGGATATCTTGGGCAGCACCAGTCCAAAAGTGACCGTGAGGATGAGTATGACCACAGCCAGCTCCACCAGGGTAAACCCTGGCGGCTCACTCGATCTCCCAGCTCCGCACGTCCGCATCCTTGCCTTCTCCGCCCTCTTCTCCATCAGCGCCATAGGAAATGATGTCAAAGTCGCCGTGTTCCCCGGGGGAGATATAAACGTACTCGTTTCCCCATGGATCCTTGGGAATCTTTGGAATATAGCCCTTTTCCGGGTACTTTTTGGGAATCTTGCCGATTGCTGGTTTTTCCACCAGGGCCTCCAGGCCCTGCTCGGTGGTTGGATAATCACCGGTGTCCAGCTTGTACTTCTTCAGCGCCATGGAAAGGCTCTCGATCTGCATCTTGGCCTTCACTGCTCTGGCCTTCTCGGGTTCCTCCATGAACCGCGGTACGATAAGCCCCGCAAGAATACCGAGAATGATAATGACCACCATGATTTCGATGAGGGTGAAGCCGCAAGCCGCGAACAGGATCTTGAAAGGGATACATGGATTCAGGTCCTTCACGCCGGCTTTCACAAGCGAAAAAAATCTTTCTCTTGGGCGCATACGGAAACGCCGGCATATCCTGGAAGAAACTTCCCCGATACTCATTTTCGTCACCTCACCGTCTCCGCTCTGGTTCATTGATTTTTTTGATACAGTGCTCCTTACCGCCTGAAGAGGCTCGGGGTAAAGCCTGAGTGGGATGCGTTCGATTTGGCATTCTCCACCGAAGGCGCGAGGCTGAGGGCCTTGTCTCCAGCCCTTTCGATCTGTGGCGGCAAAGCGTTCATGCAGGCAGTATCTCTCGAAGGTGTCGGTCGAGTTATGGGACATTTCACAAAGCCAACCTGACCCGCATCACTGGTAACACTCCAACCGATCACCTTCGGCGCAGCCATTGTGCTATCTGAAGAAGAGTGCTGTTCCATTAGGCAGGGCTCGCTCGTTCGTGCAGAACTCCGTAAGGAGCTGCCGTCAGTTGCGAAATACCAGAGACCGGGGAATATACCGGTACAAAGCGCCACAACAATCCCCAGGGACACCAGCCCGGTTCTCAGGGACCACAGCCTCACCTCGGGGAGAAACAGCGAGCGGTAGAGGGGATTTCTGAAAGATTGTTTCACTTCCCGCCTGCCTGCCCTTTGCTTGCCCTTTTCGTATGCTTCCATGAGGGCAAGTTCGCCGAGGTGATTCACAAGTCTGGGTATTCCTCGAGAGATACTCCAGATTGTGTTCAAAGCGCTTCTTGTAAAAACGGAGCCCCTGGTGCAGCCGGCTTTTTGAATGCGATCGCTGATGTAGTCGATGGTCTCTCCACGGTCCATACCCCGCAAACAGTACCTCACCCCTATCCGTTGGTTCAGGGACCGTACTCGGGGCCGACAGACTGTGTCCAGAAACTCGGTCTGGCCAATCATAACGATTTGCAGCAGTGGAGTATTGGAAACCTGCAAATTGGACAGCATCAGGACCTGATCAAGAACGCAAAGAGGAAGACGATGAGCATCATCTACAAAGAGAACTACCGGCCTTCCGGTCCGATACTGTCTCAGTAGATGATTCTCGACCTCGTTGACAAGCGCACTCATGCGCCTGTGCGTACCACAAATGCCCAGCTCTTCGTTCACCTTTTCCAGAAATTCCACTTCGTTCACCCAGGGGGTGTTGATATAGGCGCACAGCCAGCCGCAATGGTTTTTAAGGTAGCGGCAAATGGTAGTTTTCCCGGTCCCGGTCTCTCCCACCAACAGTAAAAGACCGCAGCGGTCTTCAACACCTTCGGTAATCCTGGAAAGGGCTTCCCGATGTTCGGAAGAAAAAAATACTTCCCGCACATTCCGGAAAGGCTTTTCCTGAAGGCCAAAATGCTGTCGGTACATAAAAGCACCCTTTCAGAGAGACGAGCTCAAAGCTGTTAGCTCAAAGCCCGAAGCAACTCAAACCACCCAATCGCTCCATCCCTTACCCTTTCAACGAATGACGTGGTCGCACATTATTTTTCTGATATGGACGAACGAAGTGATCGAACAAGCGAAGCTCTGCTTCGCGATCGAACACTTCTTTCCCCTATGCCCTATTCCAATG
>JBKHJD010000273.1:0-3012 GCA_046538315.1 Syntrophobacteria bacterium | reverse complement strand
CTATGGCTCCCGGTCCATCCAGGTGGTAAGAGAAAACCCTTATCGCCTGGCTACGGACATTTTTGGAATAGGGTTTGTAACCGCAGACCGTATCGCCGAGAAGCTCGGTTTTGCCAGAGACTCGGAGATTCGGGCTGAGGCCGGCATCGTCTATGTGCTGAACCAACTCGCAGACGAGGGCCACGTCTACTATCCCTACGAGCCGCTTGTAGAGAAGTGCCAGGAGATTCTCCAGATCGACCGGGAGGTCGTGGTCAACGCCTGCGGCACCCTGACACTGGGCAAAAAGATCGTTATCGAAGATCTCAATCACGATCTGATGGAGTTCACCCGGAACAACAAGGCCGTTTACCTGGCAAAACTCCACCTCTGCGAGACCAGCGTCGCCGCTCGCTTGAAAACGCTGATCAACGCTCCGAAATCCATTCGCCCGATAGATACGAAAAGGGCCCTCGAATGGGTGCAGCGGCAGCTGGAAATTACCCTGGCCGAAAGGCAGATCGAGGCGGTCAGGTGTTCCGTCAGCGACAAGGTTCTGATTATCACCGGCGGACCGGGCACCGGGAAGACCACCATCATCAACGCCGTTCTCAGGATCTTTACGAAGATCGGCGTCAGTATCATGCTTGCCGCCCCTACCGGCAGGGCCGCCAAAAAAATGTCCGAGGCGACAGGCCAGGAAGCGAAAACCATTCACAGAATGCTGGAATATAGCTTGCAGAAGGGAGGCTTCCAGAAAGATGACGACAATCCGCTGAAATGCGACCTGCTCATTGTCGACGAGGCCTCCATGATCGACACCATTCTGATGCACCATCTCCTGAAAGCCGTCCCTCCAACAGCCACCTTCATCCTAGTGGGGGATGTGAACCAGCTTCCCTCTGTTGGTCCCGGAAATGTCCTCAAGGACATCATTGCCTCCGGGGCGGTGCAGGTGGTGGAACTGAATGAGATCTTTCGCCAGGCCCGGGAAAGCTCGATCATTGTCAACGCCCACAGGATCAACAACGGTCTCATGCCCTCCGTGAAACCCTCGAGCGAGCGGCTGGACGATTTTTACTTCCTCGAAAAGGAAGATCCGGAACAGGTCCTCAAGACCATCCTGAATCTGGTGGGGGAACGCATACCCGAACGATTCGGATTGGATGCACTCGATGACATCCAGGTCCTTACCCCCATGCACAGGGGCGTTGTCGGCGCAGGGAACCTGAACACCGAACTCCAGAACCTTCTCAACCCGACAGAGGATGCGGTAGTTCGCGGAGGCAGGAACTTCAGGGTGAACGACAGGGTCATGCAGGTCAGAAACAACTACGACAAAGAGGTGTTCAATGGCGACATCGGCAGAATAGACAGGATAGATCCTGAATCCCAGGAAGCGGTGATCACCTTTGACGGCCGTGAGGTATCATACGATTACCCGGACCTGGATGAAATTATTCTCGCTTACGCCGTCTCCGTACACAAATCCCAGGGCTCCGAATATCCGGCCGTAATCATACCGGTTGTTACCCAGCACTATGTTCTTCTCCAGAGAAACCTGATCTACACAGCGGTGACAAGAGGCAGGAAACTGGTAGTGATGGTCGGAACCAGAAAGGCTCTGTCCATCGGCATAAAAAATGACAAAACCCAAAGGCGCTACACCTGTCTCCGCTCCAGGCTGAGATAAAGCCAGAAACAAACGGCCGCGGGCGGAAACTCCGCCCGCGGCCGAAGATATTTTCGGGCAGCGCCTGGGTGTTTACTTGTCCATGAATTTTTTAAGCTCGTCGGTGACGGATTGAGTGTCCTTCTCGACGCTCTCCTTCATGGTCTCCAGTTGCTTTTCGGCTTCCTCGCGCGCCTTCTTGACGGTTGAGCCCAGTTCTTGGATTTCCTTCTCCAGGCTCTGGGCCACAGCGGGAGAAGTGATTTTTGCATACAAAACCCTGAATATTTCCTCAAACGCCTCCGCGGGGAGTACACCTTCTTTTTTGTTTCCCACGTTTTTGAGATGGATCTCCGGCAGCGAGACGCTCACGCTCGCACCCTCGAGCATGGACATAGCCAGGTTCACCTTTCCGTCAGTCACGACGAAGTCTTTGATCAACAGCTTTTTCCCTTCGCCTTTTTTCTCTGTCTCCGTTTTTCCAGTCGTTTTTACACCTGCGGCCTTCTGGACGTTGGCCAGAATCCTCTTGAAGTTGTCGGTTCCCCGAGCCTTCTCATAGGTGATCTCCGGGGCAACCACCGCAATCCTGTCAATGATGATCGTGTCTTTGGTCAGCGAACCCTCCTCAACATTCACGTGAATGGAGCGCACTTTCATGGCCTGCGGCGACTTGAATCCTTCGGGGTTGCCAAGCAAAAAGTCCTTGAGCTCTGCCTCCGCAGAAAACATGGCAACGCTCACGTCGCCCAGGCGCACCTCCGTTTTCGTGATCCCGGGACCGTAGGTGTTGACTGCCTTTTTGATGATGGGTCCGAGGTTCGAAACCCCGACAATGAGCAGTGCGACAACGATTACTACCACTGCCCCGGCTACGATAAGCCACTTCTTCATGACTCGATCTCCTTTCAGGATACGGCCTTCCTTGACCTCAATAGATGGGCTTCAGCTCGACCCTCCTGTTTTTGGCGCGACCCTCACGAGTGTTGTTGGAAGCTATGGGTCTTGTGAGACCGTAGCCCTTTGCCGAAAGCCGCTCCCTGCTGATCCCTGCGCTCACCAGATATTCCAACACCGCTTCGGCGCGCTGTTCGGAAAGCCTCTGGTTGAGTGCCGCTGTACCGGTGCTGTCGGTATGCCCCTCTATCTCCACCCTGAGGGAAGGATTCTTCTCCAGAACCTCTGCAACCTCATCCAGAATCGGGTACGAGGAGGGCTTGACCTCCGACCTGCCCAGATCGAATTGAACGCCCCGGATCACCCAACATCCTCTCTTGTCAACCTTTGCCCCGCGGGGTGTCCGAGGGCATTGATCCAGATAATCGTAAACCCCGTCTGCGTCGCTGTCCAGGGGGCAGCCC
>JBKHJD010000272.1:0-3013 GCA_046538315.1 Syntrophobacteria bacterium | reverse complement strand
CACTACGACTCGGTGTGGGGCACGGTGGGCGCCGACGACAATGCCAGCGCCATTGCAGTCCAGCTGGAAACTGCCAGGCACCTGCAGGCGCTGGTTGAAGAGGGAGCGCTCCGGGTGGCGGTGAAGCTCGTTTCCTTTACCCTGGAAGAACCGCCGGTTTTCGGGACCAGACACATGGGAAGCAAAGTGCATGCCCGAAATGCCAGAAGAGCCGGTGAGGAGCTCGACGGTATGCTGTGTCTGGAGATGGTAGGCTACACCTGCCATCGGCCGGGTTGCCAGAGATACCCCTTTCCTTTGATGTTTATGGGGTATCCCGAGCAGGGAGATTTCATCGGCATAGTCGGCAATATCAGGTCCAGGCGGCTCACCGCGTCTCTCTACCAGGCTTTCCAGAAGAACCCGGAGCTCCCTGTGGTCAAGCTTACCGTGCCCCTGGGAGGCTGGGTAATGCCGGCGGTGCGGCTGAGCGACCATTCCTCCTTCTGGGACCAGGGCTACCGGGCGGTAATGATCACGGACTCCGCCTTTTTTCGCAATCCGCACTACCATACGCCGCGAGATACCATGGAGAAGCTGGATGTGCGGTTCATGGCGGAACTGGTGAAAAGTCTTCTCATCTTTTTCCAGACGCTGCCGGCCCACTGATGCTGTTTCAGGGGAAGAGCCAGTGAACGAGCTGAATCAGAGGGTGGCAATCATCGCCGACTCCCACGCCAATCTGCAGGGCATCGAACTCTGCTTCCAAAAGATCACCTCCCTGGGCGTGGACCAGGTACTGTGTTGCGGCGACCTGGTGGGCTACGGCAATGAACCCAATGAGGTGGTGGAGTTCTGCCGGGTCCACGGCATCCAGTCGATTGCCGGAAACCACGACCGTCTCGTTTGCCGTCAGTGCCCGAGAGAAGGCTGGAGCGAATTTGCCCTGCGAAAAGTGGACTGGACCAGATCGGTTCTCACCGAAGCCAACTTCACCTACCTGTACAACCTGCCCCTCTACATGGTCACGGATGACTACTGTGTGGTGCACGGTGCCTGGAGCGACCCTGACAAATACCTCTTTGAAGAAAGAGATTTCTTTGAAGAACTGGAACTGCTTCCGGCAAGACTGGTCTTCCACGGCCACACCCATATACCCGGTGTCTTTCAATTTCTGCTGGCCGAGGGAAAGTTCGACTACCGGTACCTCATGCCCACGCGGACCTCGGACGTCTACGTGAAGCTTCCAGATGAGAGCTCGCTGATTCTCGTCTCCTTCGTCAATCCGGGCACAGTCGGATATCCCCGCGGGGTGAGCGACCAGGGGAGTTTTGTAGTATGGGAGACAGAAACCGGCAAGGTGACGTACCATTTTTATCCGTTGTTTGCCTAGGCTGTCTCCTTGGAGGTGTGATGGGTGATGTGCGATGGAAGAAGCTCTCATATCCCACATCTCAGAAAACCATAACCTGTACAGGAGGTGGTCCACATGAAAAATCTTCCCAAATACGTATTGCTGGTTTTTACGTGTCTGAGTCTCTTTGACGCCGGAACGCTCCTGGCGGGCGGATCTCCAAAAGAGCTCAAGATAGGAGTCCTCACCTCGATGAGCGGTCCCTTCGGCGACGAGGGAGGGCGGCACGGCTGCATCGGCTGCAGTCAGGCCATTGCAAATGGCGCCAGGCTTGCGGCCTATGTGTTGAACAGAGAGGGAGGGATCCTGAACCGGTGGGTCACACCCGTTGTCAGGGATACCCGGGGAACCGATGAGGGAGCCAGCAAGGCGGTGGAGGAACTAGCGGCCGAGAAGGTCTTCGCGATCATCGGTGTGCACCAGAGCGAGGCGGTGCTCGGTGCCGCGGAGACGGCAGTGCGGAACAAGATTCCCCTTATTGTAACAACAGCGGCCCACCCGGCGCTGGCCGGCAAAATAAAGCAGGAGTACGCAAAGTACCGCACGGTTTTCCGGCTGGGCAAGTCGCTGTCCCAATGGGGGGATATGACCAGGCTCTTTCTGGAAAAAATAGCCGGGGCAAAGAATTACTACTTCATGGGCTACGATGCCATCTGGAACCACAAACTGGCCGCCTACCTGGCCGAGCACTGTAACGTGCCCTGCGTGGGAGCATCCTACTATCCGCCGGGTGTAGGGCCCCTCGAGAAGGATCTGCAAGAGGTCAAGAAACGGAATCCGGACATCGTGGTAAACGGGGATCCGGGCGGCACCGCGTATGTGGAGATGCATCACCGGCATCACCTTCCCGGGACGATCTTCTCTGTGGGCGGTGCCCTCGCCAATGCCAACACCATTAGAACACTGGGCGATGCCGGAGACCGGCTCGTATTTCACTGCGGCTACTATGATACCTCGGGTGCTTTCTACAAGGATTTCGTCGACTTCCACGGCTTCGGTCCTCTCTGGTACTGCGATATCCTCGCCTACGAGGCCGTCGATTTGATTGCCAGGGCGGTGGCGCGGACAGGGTGCCTCGACCGCGAGCGGCTGGTGCAAGCTCTGGAGTCAGGAACCTTTGAGGGCCTGTGCGGGAGATACAAGTTCGATGAAACCCACCAGGCGCGCTGGGGAGAGGATTACCTGCCTGGATACATTTGCCAGTGGCGGGATGGGAAGGCCCGGGTGCTCTACCCGGTCAAAGAGGCCCCGTTTGTGCGAAGGACAAGATGAACCTCAACCTTCCCTCGTTCTCCTTCCAGGCAGGGTCTCGGGCTTGGGCCGCTTTTTGGCCGGCTGCGCAGTTTCAAACCATCTTTTTTCCGCGAGAACCACCGATGTCTCGATCTGGCGCCCGGGGACCGACCAGTACCTCCTGAGCAACCGGTCCTTCTCGGCCGGAGGCACCAGACGAAAGCCGTGTTTTTCGTAGAAGCGAACAGCCCACGTAGCAGCAGCCCAGGTGCCGATCAGGATGGGCCGAGAGGTCATCTGGCGAAGATGCGAGAGCAATTTCCCGCCGAGGCCCTGGTTCTGCATGGCAGGACGGACATAGGCGTGTCTGATGAGGGTCACCTCCCC
>JBKHJD010000271.1:0-3041 GCA_046538315.1 Syntrophobacteria bacterium | reverse complement strand
ACGTTGACGGCTTCGCAAAAACCCGCTCAGCCGCCGCTGGGAACGTTGTAACCCCTTGAAACTACAAGGGCAGATAACCAGGTCCTAGGCTTTTTGCGACTCCATCAACGAAAAGCTCAGCCGCCGCGAGAATCGCGGTCGGCTGAAGCGTCATGTTGGGCCAGAACATCAGTGTATGGTCTTATTTTGCTGAGCAAATCTCCCATCTGACGTTCGGCCACCTCTGTATCGTGCGCTGCCTGCGCCCGCAGCCAATAGCCGTTGGAAAGACCGAAAAATTTGCACAACCTCAAGTCGGTGTCAGCGGTAATAGAACGTTTTCCAGAAATAATCTCACTGATGCGCTGTGCAGGCACTCCAATCTCTTTGGCAAGGCGATACTGACTCAGGCCCATCGGTTTTAGAAACTCTTCCAGCAAAAGCTCGCCGGGTGTTACGGGATCAAGTTTTTTCATATTATTTTTACCTCAATGATAATCAATGATTTCAACATCTTCGGCGCCAGCTCCTGTCCACCGGAAGCAGATGCGCCATTGCCGGTTTATTCGGATACTGTATTGCCCAGCTCGATCGCCCTTGAGCGCTTCCAGCCGATTACCGGGAGGTACCCTCAGGTCTTCAAGATTCGCAGCAATCTCAAGCTGTCTCAGTTTCCGGCGGGCAATTCTGGCGATGCTTGCGAATCGCTTGACGCGGTTTCCCTTGAAAAGGACCTCGGTATCGGGGCACTTGAAGGATCGGATCATTTGAAGTTATAGTAACGCATTACGTGATTCTCGTCAAGCGTGATTATGCGGTCCAACAATGAAGTCTACCTTGAACCCACTCTCCAGATGAATAACATTAAACATGCTGCGACTGGAGACCGCCTCTATTGCGGCCTCCAGACTCACATAAAAATCGCCACCGAGTCTCCTGACCCATTCTTCGAGAGAGTCCGGTTCAACCTCGATCACAATAACGGCATCATAAGTTGCTCGCAAAAGAGCCCGTAAGCATGTACTCGATTTCGCAGCCTTCCAGTTTGTCAAGAACGAGTTGCAATGCCTCTTTCGGACTCATGACCGGTTCTCACCAGCTTGCGGATAGGCAGCGCGGAAAAGCTCTTCCGGCAGGATCATACGAATGGTCTCCAAACGGACCTGCCGCTTAGTATACTCAGGGTGACGTTTGCGCACACCGTCCGAGAGCAGCGTCCGGGAGATTCGGGATAGCTCGATGGCGGCACGCAGCCGATTTTCAGGGCCTACGCGCCTGAGAGTTTCGATCTGCTTCTTTTCAGCGTCACGCGAGGTGTCCAGCATAAGCGTTCGATTCTTTAAGATTTCAACCGGATAGGAACTTGCTTTTTGGGCAACAGGATATCGGAAGACGCCTTTGTGTGTCAACAAGAAACACATAACAATATCTAGTGGCTAGGAAAAAGCTTGTTTAGGTCAGCATTATGGGCATGGGGAAGAGGGTCTTGTTTGATGAAGCATTTCGAGGAGTAGGGATGAGAAGGGACTTGGTTGGGCGGTACTTCACCTATGCCGGGCTGAGAAGCACTTCCCGGGCTATGCCGATCATTCGATGGGGAACCCCGGGTCCTGGTTGAGATCGTCTTCCCAGGGAGGGAGGTGGGAGAGGCTTGGATCCGGGGTTACAGCGGGACTGAGGCCTCGGTGTCGGTCAGGTACCTGCTGGGGGAGTGACACCGTCCTTCATCGATCGAGCGGCCATACGGTCCATCCCGGGACGGCTGTGACGTCCGCGTCCAGGTCGAAGCTCTTCTCAATGGGGCAAGCCAGGTAGGAGTGCTGCATCAGGGTTTCGCCGTAGAAGCCTTCCAGTTTTTTGATTCCCTTTGCATCCTTGGATCCCGGCCGCTCGGTGAGCTTGCATTCCACTGCGATGAGCTTCTGGTCCTTCTCGATCAATAGATCCACCTCGTGCCCTGCCTGATCGCGCCAGTACCAGAGCGATGTGGAGGGCTCGCGCCAGTCCCTCCAGCGGAGCCACTGTGAGATCACGTGGTTTTCCCAGAGAGCCCCGGCCTGATGAGAGGTCCACATGGCATCGGCGCTGCTGAACCCCATCAAGTAAGCGGCCAGCCCCGTGTCCGTGAAATAGAGCTTGGGGGTCTTGACCAGGCGTTTTCCCAGGGATCTGAAATATGGCTCCAGCAAGAGGATCTGGTTGGAGGCCTGGAGCACGCTCAGCCATTGCCTGGTGGTTGTGGAGGATACTCCCACGTCCCTCCCGATTTCGGACAGGTTCAGGCTTTGGCCGCACCTGGCTGCGCACGCCCTGATGAATCGCTCGAAATCCCTCAAACTGCCTATGTTGAGGAGATTGCGGACGTCGCGCTCCAGATAGGTGGCCACGTATCCCTGGTACCACCGCTCCCGTGAGGGGGGGTGATCCGGTACGGCCCACAGTGCGGGGAAGCTCCCGCGCCACAGGAAATCCACCCACCTGAAACCGCGGCTGGCGTCCTCGGCCTGCTTCCATTCCGACGCCGAGAGGCCGAGGAATGGAACGACAGCAACGCGCCCGGCCAAGCTCTCTGCCACTGCCTCCATCAACATGAAATTCTGAGATCCTGTGAGAATGAAGAGCCCGTTTTCGCCCTTTCGGGCGTCCACACGGGTCTTGATGTACCGCAAGAAAGAGGGGGCGTACTGGATCTCGTCAAAGATGGCCGGCGGCGGATGCTGCTCCAGGAACTCCTCTGAGCGGGTTTCCGCGGCCTCCGCATGGGAGGCCAGATCCAGGCTTATGTAAGCGTATTCAGGGAATATCCTTTCCAGAATGGAGGTCTTGCCCACCTGTCTCGGCCCTATCAATGCCAAGACCGGAAAGGACTCAACGATTTCTTTGAGCTCCCGGGAGATCTCTCTTTCAATCCACATGGCTTGACAATTTTAAGGCAGCGCCTTGAAATTGTCAAGCTGATGAGGCATCATCCGCCCCGTCAAGGAAGGAATGGGCCGGGATGATTCACAAGATCTACGAGGTGGATCCGCTGACCTGCCCCAAATGCAACCGGGCAATGCGCA
>JBKHJD010000270.1:0-3066 GCA_046538315.1 Syntrophobacteria bacterium | reverse complement strand
TCCTGTCTCTGCGGCAGACACTGGGTGCTCTCGGGGTCGCGGAAGAAAAAATGGAAGAATTTGCCGTCCTGAACGGAAGATATATGGACGATCACATTGCCGAAGGTGAGTTGCTGAAAAATCATACTTTGATTGTAAGGGGTTGTCCCTGACCGCCGGGGACATTCTCTCGAGTTCGCATATGGGTAGAAGTCAGGGTTCATGGGGTAGGGTGCTTCCATGCTCTCTCATGGAAGGTTCGAAGCTCCACCTCCAACTGGATTTCCTCTTTGCCGCGTTGCACGGTGACCGGCATCCTCTCACCGGCCTTGCTGACCGCGAGAAAGGAATGCAGGTCGTCCACCGTTTCCACGCTTTTGCCGCTTACCTCTAGGATCACATCACCTTCCTGGATGCCGGCCTCCCTGGCACCGCTACCATGGGAAAAGCCGGTAACCACAAGCCGATCTTCACCGGTATCCAGCATGACCCCGAGTTTGGGGCTCTGTGGAGCCTTGTGGTCGCCGGGGAAAACGATGAAATCTGCCAGGCCCTCCTCCAAGGGTTCTCCTGGCTCCGGCAAAATGATGGCATAGTCCTTCGGGATCCTGCGAAGGGCCCTTTTGGGAATACCCGAGCCGTAGGCGAGATGACCGTTGCCTGCCAGCACGACCAGGTGGTGGTGGGGATGGTCTGCCAGAAAGGCGGCGATACTCTCCGCCATAGTCTCATCCCAGAGAATCTGGGCCTGGTGAAAATATTCGAAAACCCGGGGTGCTCCGGCGTCCAGCTCTGTCTGGTGTAGATCGAAAACGCGCCGCAGGCGGCTCTTGTAAGCTTCATCGTCGAAAAACATTTCTTCAGGTAAACGGCCTTTTTCTTCCTCTTCCAGGCTGGCGATACCTTCACGGGCCACCTTGCTTACCAACTCGTTGGCCTGGTTGAGAGCGATCACCGGGATTTTGTGGTCTCTGGCATAGTGGAGGATATCGCGGTAGAGGTGATAGTTGAATTTCCAGGTGCTGAAATAGTGCGATTCTTTCAAAAAAGTCTGCTCGTCGATTGCCCCCGAAATGTAATCGTCCAACGCCTCCTGGTAGCGCCGTTGGAACATTTCCATACCGATGGCGAGTTCCGGGTAATGTTTGTGCAGCCCGCGGATGACCTCCAGTTGCATGAGATGATCGCCGTAGCGGTTGTGCTTTTCACCGATGTAGACAATACTTTTTTCGGCTATCCGGGAAATGATCTCAGACAGTGGCCGTACGGCCTGGAGGGAAATCCCGGAAACCGGGGCGGGCACGTGCAGGCGTATGCCGCGGTCGCTTTCCTGGATTTTCTTTTCCACGTTCTTGCCCTGCGAAAATGTGACCCGGCTGTACTTGCCATAACGAAAGAGCTTTGGAATCACAGGTTTAATCTCCTCGGCGCTTTCAGCCAGCGCCAGGCCAACGACACGTTTGGGATTGAACGGGTTCTCCCGGATACGAAGCGAAAAACCCTGCGCCGTCTCTTTGGCCCCGGGAAACAAGAACTCGTGCCTGGATAGAGGTCCCAGGAACAGAAACGCCCCCTTACCAAGGGCGGAGCTCTCCAGGTCTTTGCCGGGCACCGAGTGAAAGCCCCGGCTGCGCAGGGCCTCGATCAGGCCCTGGTAGACATCGCGGTTGGCTTCGGGTATCACGATGGTACGGCCGGGGTCTCCCAGCAAGCGGCTCAGCACCGGCCTCCTCTCAGCCGGCTTCAGGGTACGGAACAGCTCATAGTCAGGGTCCAGGACGATCTGCTGCGGCCTGGCATTCAGAGAAAGGCTGTAAGTGTACTCGCGGCCGGAAACCGACAACAGCCGTCTTTCTGTTTCATTTCCTGTAAGAGCGGCGACCGGTACACTCACAGGCAGGGGGCTGTTCGCCAGCCGGACCCGCAACCGAAGCTCGTAGCCAGTGCCCGAGTCTCTGAGCTGAATACGTTCCACATCGAGTTCCATTGCCCCTTTTTGTTCCAGCCAGAACTGAAAGAAGCCTCCGAGATCTTCTTCCGCTTCTTCAGCGAATATCCTTTCGAGGTCCTGCCACGAGGTTATCTGGAAGAGCTGCTCCCGCACCAGGACCTTCAGTGCCTTCGCAAAAGCCTTCTCACCGATGCGGTTTTTGAGCATATGGAAGAACATGGCGGTTTTGCCATAGCCTACTGCCCGGCTGGGACGATTTTTTCCACCGATAAACGAGGCGGTAGGGATTTCGTTACCCTCATGGACGTAACTTTCGTAATCCTCGAGAATCTTTTTTCGACACCGCCACCCCTCTCCCTCGAGCTCTTTGTAGTGGTGATCCGCAAGGTAGGAGGTAAGCCCTTCGCACCAGTTCCCCGCGGCGTAGTCTACATAGACCGCGTTGCCGAACCAGGAGTGGAGGATTTCATGGCCCAGGGATGTCTCCGGAATAAAGGGGAGTTTGAGCACCTGCCGGCCCAAAAGGGTGAAGGTGGGCATGCCGTAGCCGGTGGGAAGGATGTTTTCCACCACGGCAAAGCGACGAAATGGATAGGGGCCGAGCATGTGCTCATACATCCGGAGGTACTTCTTGATGTGGGCCAGATACCTGGGTGCAAGCCCCTGGTCTTCAGGAAGCAGGTAGGTTTCGAGTTCCACGTCCTGGTACCGGTCCGTAGTCAGCACATAGCGGGCCATGACGAAGTGGATCTCCGGCACCGGATGCGGAAAGTCAAAGCTCACCACCTTTTCGCCACCGGTTTCCGCAACCAGGACCGCGTCGGCTTCTGATACCGGGTAAAAGCCTTCGGGAACCTTCGCCTTCAGAAAGAAACGGGCAAGATCGGCCTCGGCGGCAGGATACCAATCCCTGAGCAGAAAGACACCTCGCTTGCTTATGAGCGGTATCTGCCGGGTGTCATCGGTTTCAGCGAAAACGCCGTAGTATTCGAGGCGGACATGGGTTTCCTTCGCGTGCGCGGGAAGGGTGATGCGGCCGTCTTTGACATCTGCACCGACAACTTTGCCGTTGATTGACAATGTGGTTACGTGCAGGTGTTTTCCCACGGTGATTGCTCGCACCCCCTGGGGAAGGG
>JBKHJD010000269.1:0-3068 GCA_046538315.1 Syntrophobacteria bacterium | reverse complement strand
GAACAGGCCGGATGGGTCTTTTTCTCGTTATCGCCATTTTCTACACCGTTGTCCCGCCGCTGAAGTTCCTCCGGCTGCTGAAGCAAGTGCGCTTTATCGGTTTTCAGTCCACTCTCGTGATCTTTCTTACCGGGGCTTTTACAGGAATGGTGCTGGGGCTTCAGGGATTTTACACCTTGAGTCGATTTGGTTCCGAAGCCTTCCTGGGACCCATGGTGGCACTGGCGCTCATCAGGGAGCTCGGACCGGTTGTCTCCGCCTTGATGGTAACGGGCAGGGCCGGATCGGCTGTGGCCGCCGAGATCGGCATCATGAGGATCAGCGAGCAAATCGATGCCCTGGAGTTGATGGGCCTCAATCCGTTTCGCTACCTCATCGTGCCCAATCTGCTTGCGGCGATTCTCTCACTGCCTCTGCTCACAGCCATCTTCGATGTCGTTGGCATCTTTGGCGGGTATCTGGTGGGTGTGAAACTTCTCGGTGTCGGGGGCGGCACCTACTTCGGCGAGATGGCCACCTACGTGGATATGGAAGATGTGATGGGAGGCATCTACAAATCTCTCAGTTTCGGCGTGCTGATTGCCTGGGTATGCTGTTACAAAGGATACTATACAGGCTACGGAGCCGAAGGCGTCAGCAGGGCCACCACCCAGGCGGTGGTACTCACATCGGTACTGGTTCTTATCTGGGACTACTTCATGACCTCTCTATTGTTTTGAGGCGTAAAATGATCAAACTGCAAAACATTTACAAGTCGTTCAACGGGTTCCCGGTGCTCAGAGGTGTTTCCTTCGAGGTGGCCAAGGGAGAGATTCTCGCTCTGATCGGGAGGAGCGGCTCTGGAAAAAGCGTAATCTTGAAGCATGTCTCCGGATTGATGCACCCTGACAAGGGGCACGTTTTTGTGTACCAGAAGGATCTGTGCTGCCTCCGTGGCAAGGATCTGCAAGGTTTGCGGAGCCGTTTCGGTTTTCTCTTCCAGGGCGGGGCCCTTTTCGACTCCATGACCGTCTTCGACAACGTGGCCTTTCCCCTGAGAGAAAAGACCAAGTTGAGCGAGAAAGAAATCCGGGACAGGGTATACTACGAACTGGGGCAGGTGGGCCTTGATGATTCGGCAAACAAGTACCCTGCCGAGATCAGCGGGGGAATGGTCAAGCGCGCAGCCCTCGCCCGAGCCCTCGTGCAGGCGCCTGAGATCATGCTCTTTGACGAGCCCACAACAGGTCTGGATCCTCTTACTTCCAATACTATTATAAACTTGATCGACTCCTGCCACGACCGTCTGGGGTTCACTGGAATCATTGTGACCCACCGGGTACCGAGGGTATTTACCGTGGCTCAGAAAGTGGCCCTGTTGCATGAGGGAACGATTGCAGTGGCGGGGCCTCCAGAAGACGTAATGTCTTCGAAAGATCCTGTTGTCAGCACGTTCATCAGAGGAGTCATCGAAGGGACCTTTTAGAAACGCCAAATCGCAGGTCCAGAGACCAGGCCCTATATTTCGGGGGGGCAAGCATGAGAAGATTCGATCTGGAGCTCTCGGTGGGGATCTTTGTAATTGTCGGGATCATCTGTTTGGGATATGTTTCTATCAAGCTTGGTAAAATGGAGGTTTTCGGCGGACAAGGATACGAGCTCTATGCCATGTTCGCCGACAGCGGCGGGCTCAAAACCGGCTCACCTGTGGTCATTGCAGGGGTAGAGGTGGGACGGGTCAAGGACATCGGTCTGGAAGACTACCAGGCCCGGATCGTGATGAGGCTCCCCTGGAGCGTGGAAATCCAGGAAGATGCCATAGCCTCCATTAAAACCAAGGGTCTGATTGGTGAGAAGTATATCGAAATCACTCCCGGGGGATCGGAGAAAATTGTCGAGCCCGGAGGGCGCATCCGCGATACCCTGCCGGCTGTTGATCTGGAGGAACTCATCTCCAATTTCATCTTCGGGAAAGTCTAGAGACCTGAGGCTGGAGACGCGTATGAGCACTACACGGCTGTTTCGAATCATGGTATGTGTCGCTGTGACCTTCCTTATGCCGGCAAGGGCTCTGGCAGGAGAGCCTACCAAGCAGATCAGGCAAACCACTGACAACATTATCGCCATCTTGAAAGACCCAGCCCTGGACACCCCGGACAAGGCTCAAGAGAGAAGGCGGTTGATCCGCAAAGCAGCGGAGGAACGCTTCGATTGGCGAGAGATGGCGCGCCGGTCCCTTGCCAGGCACTGGGCCCGGAGGACTCCCGAGGAAAAAAAAGAATTCGTCAACCTTTTCACCGATCTGCTGGAACATACCTACATGAAAAAAATCGACAGCTACTCCGGCGAAGAGGTCTACTATGAGGGAGAGAGAATCGACGATGGCTACGCAGTCGTTGAGGTCACTGTCGTAACCAGCCAGGACACGGAGATACCCGTCGTCTACCGGCTCAAGAAAGAAAACGGCGACTGGCTCGTCTACGATGTCGCGATTGAACGGGTGAGCCTGGTCAACAACTACCGGGTACAGTTCAACAGCATCATCTTGCGCTCTTCTTACGAAAACCTGGTCGAAAGGCTGAGAGCCAAAATCAGCCAGGGCTAGGAGCTGCACAAGGGAGTGGACAGAAGGTAAAGCGGAAAAACTTGCGACGTGTGCGCTGCGGGGAGGGAAAAGCCTCATGAAGATTACCTTCTATCACCTCATTGTTCTGGCGCTTGGACTTGCCGGCTGCTCTGGTCTCTCTGACACAAGAACTTCGGCAGCCTGCCCCTCACACCAGACTTCAGGCTCAGCAGCTCCATCTGCGGGCAGTTTTCAGGTTGCGGCGGCAACGGATATTCAGGGGGTATCCCCTTCGGCAGGTTCAGAGTTCGGCGAAGCTGAACCCCTGGAGTTCTTGGAAGAGGAGGTACCTCCGGATACCATCGCTGACCCCCTGGAGCCGATAAATCGGGTTTTTTTTCATTTCAACGACAAGCTGTACTTCTGGGCTCTCAAACCGGCGGCCTCGGGGTACAGGAAGGTACTACCGGAAGGCGTGCGCATCAGTGTGCGCAACTTCTTCTCCAACCTTGCCACTCCTATC
>JBKHJD010000268.1:0-3142 GCA_046538315.1 Syntrophobacteria bacterium | reverse complement strand
GATTAACGGGGGGGACATGGCCTCGCCTACCTCGAGGCGGCCGTGTACGAAACGGAGAGAATCAGATGTGCCTTGCTCCAGTAGGCCGATGGGTCTCGGGATCTCTGAGATTGCCTGCTCGGGACAAACCCTGCTGCACCCGCCGCAGCCGTGACACAGCTCGGGAAAGACCAGTACGTTCTCTTTGACGACGACGATTGCACTGAAGCGGCAGATCCGGGCACACTCTCCGCAGTAGGTGCACTTGTCCAGGTCCACCTCCGGGCGGGGTACGTGGACATGCTCAGATTTTTCGATGAGAGGATTCAAAAAAAGGTGACTGTTTGGCTCCTCGACATCGCAGTCGATGAACTGCGCCCCTTTGCCGATGGATTTGGCCAGGTTCGTAGCTACCGTAGTCTTACCGGTTCCACCCTTGCCGCTTGCTACCGCGATAATCATTGTCGATCCACCTCTGGCGTCTTATAACCGGTTACCACCACCACGCTCCACCGCGGCCGGGCCCCCGGCCTCGTCCAAAGGAAAAACCACCGCCCGGTATGCGGCCCCTGCCTCCGCCCCGGCGCAATCCTCTCCCTCTTGGCCCCAGGAATGCTCCGGGAGCGGCTCCAGGGTAGCAACCATAGCTCACGCGAGGACGCCCGGCAAAAACAGGGGTTCGAAAATTTATAGCTTTCATCCCAGGCACGACGCACCATCCTCTGCCCCGGCCGGTCACAGGTCCCATCCCTGCTGGTCCGGTTCCATCAAATGCCGGCATGTTCCTTCCTCCTTATCGGTTGTTTTCAAGCTCCTTTATTCTTTGTTCAATACGGTTCATTTGCTGCCGCAGTTCGTCTTTCTGGCGTTTCAATTGCTCCAGGTCATCGGCAGGCTGCGGTTCAGAGGGGTACCCTTGACCCATGCCCCGGCCCATACCTCGGCCCATACCTCGGCCCATACCCATACCTCGGCCCATGCCGGGCCCGGGGCTGCCGCCGGGGGCGCCGGTTCCGAAGTGTGAATCCACCGAAGGGCCTGAGGCCTCTTGTAGCCGCCCGGCTTCATAATGCTGCAAGGCCTCGCGAACGGTACCCGTTGCGCCCAGATATACCTTTACACCCGCGGCGGCCAGGGTCTCGGCGGCGTTGGGTCCCACATGGCCGGTAATCACCGCCTCAACTCCCGAGTTGGCTACCATCTGGGCGGCCTGGATTCCCGCGCCGCCGCCCATTATGGCGGCCTCATTATCAAGAGACTCGAAGGATTTGGTTGCCAGATCCACGATAACAAAGCACTGACAGCGACCAAATCGCTGATCAACCTGTGCATCAAGATCCGGCCCTGTCGATGAAATTGCGATTTTCATACAACCTCCTTTTGCAGTTGTCTTTCTCGTGAACTATCTTTTTCGGGTTGAGCGCCTCCTTGCCTCGCTGCACCCATGAGCGGCAGCGCGAGACCGTGCGGGGAAGGGGAGGCACTGTACTCGTTCAGTTCTTCACAAGTTCGAAAAAAACCCGGGCCTTTCCACCAAACCACAGGGACATGTTGCCCGGACTTCAGCTCACCTGCCTCCGAAATCTATACGTTCTTCTTCAATGATCGCATAGATTTTCGCCGGTAACCAGGTCGCCTTTGAGATATTCACTTACCAGGGTTTCCGGGGGAGAACTGGGAGCTCCCACAGCCACCTGGATACCACTTTGAGAGAAAAGATTCAGGGCCCTTTGCCCCATGCCGCCGGCTATCACTACCTTTACTCCCATCTGGCTGAGCCAGTAAGGTAAAATACCTGGTTCATGGGGAGGCGGAATATGTAATTCCTTGCTTTTGATGTGGCCATCTTCGGTCTCTATGATGGCAAACTCCTCACAGTGACCGAAATGAGTGCTCAGCATACCGTTAACCAGGGGAATGGCGAACTTCATGGATTCTACCTCTCTCGCTTTCTGCTGAAGCTCACTGGTTGTCTTCCCGGTGTTCCCGTAGAAACCTTGAAATCCGGCGACGGCCCCGGAACCCGGCTGAGCCCGAAGGGCCGCGAACTCGGGCCCGCAGCTTCTCGCCTCAACGCCCGGATATCGTCGGGTCTGACCGTCTCAAAACATCTCAGTGAAGACCGTGCGCCACTTTTTCTTTCGGGAATCCCAAAGCGGCTAGCAGCTTCTGGATTATATCCGCGAAGGCCTGCTTCACTTCCGATTCCACGGAATCCACCATGAGCGGCCGGCCCCGGTCACATTTTTCCACCACCTGGGGATCGATAGGAATGCGGCCCAGGAAGGGCACCTGCAGTTCTCTTGCGGCCTTTTCGCCACCGCCCACCTTGAACAGATCGATCTTCTCGCCGCAATGGGGACAGAGCATACCGCTCATGTTCTCTACAATACCGAGCACCGGCACCTTGAGTACGCTGCTGAAGTTCACGGCCTTGCGCGAATCCAGCAAAGCGACGTCCTGGGGAGTGGTCACGATGATGGAGCCGTCCACATTCTTGATCAGGTGAGCCACACTGAGAGGTTCATCTCCGGTTCCGGGAGGAAGGTCCACGAAGAGAAAATCCAGATCACCCCAGCTAACATCAGAGATGAACTGCCTGATAGCTGAATGCTTGAGTGGACCGCGCCAGACAATGGCCTTGTCGGGATCTTTTGCGAGAAGGCCCATTGATACCGCTTTGAACCCACTGAATATCTCTACCGGAATAACGCCGTCTTCTCCGCCCATCAGGCTCTCTTGGGCCACACCCAGCATCGTGGGGACATTGGGACCGTGAATATCGGCGTCGAGAATTCCTACCTGGTAGCCGCGAAGCGCCATGCCAGCGGCCAGGTTTATGGCCACCGTGCTCTTGCCCACTCCTCCCTTGCCGCTCATCACCATAATCTTGTGACGAATGTGGCCCAGCTTCTCTTGCAGCCGCCTCTGCTCATGGTCCTCTTTTTCCCTGGCGGAGCATGTGCCTCCACTCTCGCATCCATCGCACGGCTTGTTCACGTTGCACTTCTCGTCGTTCTTTTCCATAATCCTTTGTCCTTTGAAAGCGGTTACGCCAACATATCGTCCACACTACCCGGGAAATATGAGTCGTAGCAGCCCCTTTGTCAAGACATACAGATTGATCCGTGCCCCTTTTGGGCCTATCTGTTCACCACCCAAC
>JBKHJD010000267.1:0-3159 GCA_046538315.1 Syntrophobacteria bacterium | reverse complement strand
GCCCTGTGTCTATACACTCGTGCCGTAGTGGTTGGCCTTGCATTGATTCTGGTCGTTGCAATGAACATCAGCTCTTCTTCGGCGGCGCAAGAGGCGGGAGTGGTATCTCCAGGTTCCGATACCCCGTATGCCGAACTCAGCAGCTCCCTGGAAGAGACACTGAAGGTGGAGAAGGAGAACATCCGGCATCTCAGGGAACAGCTCGATTTTGCTCGGCACCTGGGAGAGACGCTACAAGCGGAACTCAGCCTCTACAAAGTGCAGCTGTCCGCTCATCGGAACCTGCTTCTCCTTCCCTCGATTCGGATCGACGACCTGGAGAGGACGCACTCGGAGCATCTGGAATCTTTAAAGAAAATTTCCCAGAAGCTGGAAGAACGCAAACGGAACAAGAAGGCCGTCGAAAGCCTTCGCCGCCGAACAGAGGAGCAGCTTGCCCTCAACGAAAAACAAGTCAAAGAGATCAAAGCGGAAGAGGGCAAGGATGCCTTCATCAGGAAGCTGTTCACGCAACTGGAGCTCCTCGATCAACTCCTTTCGACCAAAGCCGGCATTCTTGCAAAGATAGACGAGATGTACGAAAAACAGATAGAGCTGCTGGATGGAGCCAGGGAGAACTTCAGCGTCCTGTCGGCGAAATTTGATGAGCGGATCACCGAAAGCAGAAAGGAAAACCTCTTTCAATCTGTCGACCCGCTAGCCGGACTCGGCTGGAAGTCCATCCGGAATGACCTCACTACGTTGGCCAAGCAAATCGGCTTGCTGCTCTCGGGAGACTTCTGGCTGGCGCAGGTACGGTCCCTCTGGAAACCGGGGCGTTTTTCTCTCATCGCGGCCTTGCTGGTGTTAGTGGTCTTTCAGTTTCTCTTGGTTCGACTCCGTCGCTTTTGCATCCTTCTGCAAGAGCGCCCCTTTTGCAGCCAGTACCCATGGCGAGCCTTTACAATCGAGCTGTTTCACCGCTCGGTGCTGCTCATCGGACCGATACTGTTTCTCTACGGCTATAGCCAACTGGCGCTCACCTATTCCACGCTTTCTTTCCTCCGGCTGGCCATGTATGTGCTGGCGATCTGGGTGTTCTCCCGGTGGGCACTGGATTTTCTTACTTTATGGAACAGGTACAGGTCCCGCCGGATTCCCGAGCCGCTTGTCTCTCGCCTGCGTGTGCTTGTGATTACCTGCAGGTTTTTCGCCGTCGCCTACGTACTGCTTCAAATAACCCTCAGCAGGGCCAGCGGCATCCTGTTTTTGGGACGTATCTGCCTTGAGGTCTGGCTCCTTGTCTGGAGTGTACCGTTCTGGAAGGCCTTTCTTCGGGAGGCGGCCCAGTCCTTTCTCAAAGACTCCCGCTGGTTTGAAATCGCCAGACCTTTTGTCATCGGCCTCGGTTATACCATCGCCGCAGGCGGTCTGCTCGTGGAGCTGACCGGATACGGGCAGCTGGCGCTCTACTGGTATGCCTCCTGGGGGCGGACAGGAGTCGTCGGTTTGTGGGCGAGTCTTTTCTTCTTCGTTCTGCGCGAGTGCGAATACCCTGATGCCTCCGTCCTGGACTCCGATGCGAAAGATCACGAACGCGCACACCACCTGCTGAGGTGGTTTCTCGTTCGCCTGTGCTGGCTCGCCTGGCTCGGAGCCCTCTGCATCAGCCTCTTTCTTGCCTGGGGAGCAAAACATTTTGTCATAGTCGGCTTCTTCCATGCTCTGAGCCGTCCGATCCACGTGGGGAAGCTGCATTTCAGTATCCTGGGTTTCGTCTATGCCTTGCTCATTTTGCTCCTTACCCACATGGGCACCCGTCTCTGGCGGCAGCGACTCAGACAAAGACTTCTTGCCGACAGCGGTCTGGGGCTGGGTGTACAGGAGTCCATCACCACCATAAGCGTCTACCTTTTATGGGCATTTGGCATTCTGCTGTCCTTCTACACTATAGGACTAAGTACCACCTCACTGACGGTAGCCTTCGGCGCCCTGGGCATCGGACTCGGATTTGGCCTGCAAAATATCTTCAACAACCTGGTCAGCGGGCTCATTCTTCTGTTCGAGCGACCGATCCAGATCGGCGACGTGGTGGAGGTAAACGGGATATGGGGAACAGTAACAAAGATGAACGTCCGCTCGACAGTGGTCCAGAGCTTTGACAATGCCTCCCTCATTATCCCCAACTCGGAGTTCATCAGCAGACAGCTCACCAACTGGAGCTTCAAGGACCTGAGACTTCGCCGCACCATCACCGTAGGCGTGGCGTACGGGTCGGACATCGAGGTGGTCCGACAAACACTTCTGGAAATTGCCCACAATCATCCCAGAGTCCTCAAGGACCCGGAACCGGATGTTCTTTTCCAGGACTTCGGAGACAGCGCACTCATTTTCACCCTGCGCGTCTGGACCACCATCGCTTACTGTCTATCGGCGGAAACCGACATCCGCTTTGAGATCGACCGGCTCTTTCGAGAAAGAAATATTCAGATTCCATTTCCGCAGAGGGACCTTCATATTCGTTCGCCTCTGCACGAGGAATCAGCGGGAGGTAGCGGTTGAGGAGCAAGGAATCAGGAGCCCAAAGACTCCGATGAGCAATCCCCCGGAGGGGAGACAGTCAGGAGGAGACAATGGCGGGTTTTCAGGAACGTATCATTCGGGCGGCCAAACTGGATGTCACCCTGTATGAGGAGGTTGAGGCCGATACCGGTGCACTGGGGCAAGCAATGGGGGTGGTTGTCCTTTCCAGTGTGGCAGGCGGGCTGGGAGCCATTTCAACGGCGGGGCTCGGGGGCCTTGTGGTAGGTACCGTTGCAGCCCTTATCGGGTGGTATGTCTGGGCCTACCTCACGTACCTGATCGGTGCGAAATTGCTACCGGAGCCACAGACCAGAGCTGATGTAGGACAACTGCTGCGAACCATTGGTTTTTCGAGCTCTCCCGGCCTGATCCGGGTACTGGGCATAATCCCGGTGCTGAGAGGTCTGGTTCTTCTGGCGGCCTCGGTGTGGATGCTGGTGGCAATGGTTATTGCGGTACGGCAAGCCCTGGACTATCGAAGCACGCTCCGGGCCGTTGGGGTCTGCGCGGTGGGCTGGATTATTCAGGGTCTTTTGCTGGCGCTGGTTTTCTCCCTTTTGGGGGGCGCCTCAAAACCAGTCTGACTGAGAACAGAGT
>JBKHJD010000266.1:0-3167 GCA_046538315.1 Syntrophobacteria bacterium | reverse complement strand
TTTGAGACCTCTTCATACTACACTCCTTTCATGAAAGGTGATCAAAGAGGGTTGGTTGTGTCCCTATGATCTTGATTCGTAAGCCTTTTCTCTTTCCGAGGCATACATGAACGGCCGAGAGCTCACCGCGCTTTACACGTTGCAACACCGCCTGCCGAGAAAGGCCGAGGAGTTTTGTGGCTTCCTGCATGGTGACATGGCCCTCGGGGGTTTGCTCGACGAAGCGTGCGCGAAACTCATCATTGATGCGGATGCGCCATGGGGCACCTGGGGTCACCTGCTCACCTGCTATGAAACCGTCGGCGAGCCAGCGGTGGAGGGTGGAGGGGGCCAGTCCGAGGATTTGGGCGGCCTTTGCGACCGTGACCAGTTCTCCGTCTTGAGGGGCCGAGGCGGGATCGAATCGCGGGATTTTCCAATAGCGGCGGAGATTGCCGATCTTGTTGGCGGTGAACCGGTCTCCGCGGGCTGTGCGCCGGCCCTGGCGGTTGACGATGCCCGCGATGACGCTGTCGGGATGATGGA
The DNA here is from genome assembly GCA_046538315.1 of Syntrophobacteria bacterium. Classification (GTDB taxonomy): domain Bacteria; phylum Desulfobacterota; class Syntrophobacteria; order BM002; family BM002; genus JBKHJD01. Next base: position 2,642 of record JBKHJD010000266.1, on the reverse strand, counting down.
GAGCCAAGCGGCGGACGAGTTCGATGGTATCTTCGTCTGTGCGGATGGGCGGAGTATTGTGGCGTTTGAGAGGGAGATCAAGTTTTGAGACGGCTCCTCCCTTCCAGCGGATAATGAGATGGATTTGAGCACTGTCCTTGTCCAATGTGATGTTGACTTCCTCCACAAGGGTGCGCAAGAGTTCTTTTCGGTCGCGGTCGGTGGTTGTTGGGGCCTCCCACACCCGGAGGAGATCTGTGCCGAAGCTAAGCAGGCGCGTTTTTTGCTCTTCGATCAAACAGCCCGGGCGTTGGCTTTGCCGTCTTGTAAGCTCGGCTTCGGCGGCTCTCAGTTCAATCAGGCGGTGCTCCCATTCTGCCTCCAAGGTGCGGGCCACCAGTCGGTTTTCCGGTTCCACGGCCTGGTAACGGCGCTGGGCGCGGTCGGCTTCGTATCGGGCCCGTTCGAGCTGCAAGCGCCATTGCTTCATGGCAGTCTCATCATCGGCCCTGAGTCGTTCTTCGGCCAGGAGTGCGGCTTCGATGCCGGCCGGGGCTACGGCATCGAGGAAGGTCCTGCTGAGAGCCTCGTCGATCTGGACACCTCCAACACGCATGCAATGGAGGCCTTTGCCGTTTACCAATCTGCTTGCCGCACAGTAGTACCCTGGGGTGGAGTAGCGGCCCTGGTAGTAGACCCGAAGCCTGCGGCCGCATCGACCGCAGGAGGCGAGGCCTTGGAGGAGGGCGGAGCCTTCGCGAAGGGCACCGCTTGCCTGGTGGGGTGTGGGACGGGTGTTTTGTGCGATGCGCTGTCGGTTCATCTCGTAAGTGTTCCAGTCGATGAAGCCCTCGTGGTGGTTGTTGATCAGTACGGACCATTCTTCCTGAGGCAAATGGCGTATGTGCTTTCGGAGTTGCCCGTTTTCATCGACGAAGCGTTCCTGTCGACTTTTACCATACGCATAGGCCCCTGCATAGACAGGATTGGTGAGCACATTATGGATGGCGGTATAGGTGGGTGTTATCCACTGGATCTCGTTTGTGTACTGAGAGGGGAAAGAGAGGCCCTCGGTTTGGAGCCAGAGCCAAACACGGCGCACGGAGCCCATCTCGGCGAATTTTTCAAAAATGGAGTGGATGAGCCCGGTGACAGCCTGATCCGGATGGAAAAGAATCTCTCCGTCGCCTTCTCCCCAGACAAAGCCGACTGGAAGGCCGCGGCGCAACTCACCCCGTGCGGCCTTGTTGCGGATGCCTCCATCAAGCCGGGCGCGGATGACATGGAGTTCTGCCTCAGCCATGGTTCCTTTGAGTCCAAGGAGCAAGCGATCATTGAACAGACCCGGATGGTAAATTCCATCCTCATCTCCGATCAAGGTATCTGTGATCCCGCACAGGTCGAGGAGACGATACCAATCGGCATTGTTTCGAGCCACTCTGGAGACTTCGATGGAGAGGATCAGCCCTACATGCCCAAGAGCCACATCTTTGGTCATTGTGGCGAAGCCGTCCCGATGCGATGCGTCGGCGCCCGAGCTAGCGAGGTCCTCGTCGATAATGTGCACCTGTGATCGCGGCCAACCGAGTTCAGTGGCCCGCTCGGCCAGTTTGTATTGTCGTTCTGTGGACTCGCGGTTGTGCTGGACCTGTGCGGCTGTGGATTGGCGTACGTAAACGTAGGCGGAGCGCTGGAGATGGGTGGTCTTGATTTTTTCATTTGGATTCATGGCCTACCTCCTCGGGGTCGGTGGGGCTTTTGGGGTAGAGTGCCTTGGCCATGAGTTTTGCCAGGGTCGTGATGAGGGTTCTTTACGTCTCGGGGTGAAACTGTTGCCAAATCTCGGTTTCGGGTTCGGGCCACAGAGTCATCTGCCGGTGCATGGCTCCCCTCCTCCTCTGAGTGGTTCACGGTGGATTGCTCTGCTGAAGCATCCAGCCTACGGAGAAGGCCGTCAACCACTTTGCGACTTGCGAGGAGGTCCAGAACGGATCCAATGGTCTTTAGTGCCGAAGAGATTTTTTCCTCAGGCACAAGGTCTGTCCAGGGGGCAGGGATCAATGATCGACTGCCGTCGGGTAGAGTCAGGGTCAAGTGTAAGACCCCGTTACGGTGCATGCTGTTGAAAACGTCCAGGGTTTGCCCTTGCAGAGGATGGTGATCACGCAGGATTGTTACCCTTGGGGGAATCTCTTCGAGGCGGGTAGTGTGTCGTGGTTTCCTTCGACCGGGTCCACCACGACGTGCTGATGAGCCGGGTGGCCCGAAAGGTGGGGGATAAGCGAGTGCTGGGCCTGATTCGCCGTTGCTAACCAATATTCTGCTGGACGATCTGGACAAGGAGCTCGAGAGACGCGGGCACCGATTTTGCCGATACGCCGATGACCTGAACGTGTACGTTGGATCCAGGCGAGCCGGCCGGAGAGTGCTCGATTCGCTGGAGCGATTCTTGGACCTGCGGTTACGCCTTCAGGTCAACCGGCAGAAGAGCGCGGTGGACCGGCCTTGGCGGCGGACGTTTTTGGGCTACAGTATGACCTGGCACAAGCGGCCACGACTGAAGGTCGCGCCGGCTTCGGTGAAGAGGCTGAAGGCGCACCTGAAGGACATGTTCAGGAAGGGTCGCGGACGAAACCTGGGACGGTTTATCAAGGAGTTGAACC
>JBKHJD010000265.1:0-3193 GCA_046538315.1 Syntrophobacteria bacterium | reverse complement strand
CCATGAGCCATTGCCACTTTTCCCTCTGGAATCAATCCTTGAATGCGGTTGGCCATGCGATAAATGGTCTCGACGCTGTTGTGTACAAAGAAGACCTGCCCGCCCCGTTGGATTTCATGGAAGATGGCCTCTTTGATGATAAGATCATCAAAGGGGCAGATCCGGGTCTCAATGGCTCGACGATCCTGAGGGGGCGTGTCGATTGTACTCAAGTCTCGAATTCCAATGAGGGACATGTGCAGGGTACGGGGGATGGGAGTAGCAGTCAAGGTGAGCACATCCACCTCAGCGCGCATTTGCTTGATGCGCTCTTTGTGTCGGACGCCAAATCGATGTTCTTCATCGATGACGAGCAACCCCAGGTTGTTGAACACGACATCTCGCTGTAGCAACCGGTGAGTGCCGACAATGATATCAAGACAGCCGTTTTTGAGGTCAGCCAGAATCTTTTTCTGCTCGGACCTTGTCTTGAAGCGGCTGAGCACTTCCAGGAAGACAGGATGGCCAGCCAGGCGCTCGGTAAAGGTCAGAAAATGCTGCTCCGCCAGAACTGTGGTGGGGACCAGCACAGCCACCTGTTTGCCGTTTGCGACCGCCTGAAAGGCAGCACGCAGGGCGACCTCAGTCTTGCCAAAGCCCACATCCCCGGAAATGAGGCGGTCCATCGGCCGGGAGGACTGCATGTCGCCAAGGACATCTTCAATTGCTGCCTGCTGGTCCGGTGTCTCCTCATAGGGGAAAGATGCCTCAAGTTCGCGAAAGGTACTGTCCGGCGGCGAAAAGGCGGTTCCCTCCTTGATCTGACGCATGGCGTATATGTGCAGGAGTTCCCGGGCCATCTCTCGTATGGCTTGCTGGACACGCTTTCGAGTGGAGGCCCAGCGTTGGGTGCCGAGTCTGTCAACCCGGGGCTGATGTCCCTCGACGCCAATGTATTTTTGCACTCGATGTAAACGATCAACCGGAAGGTAGAGCCGATCGCCATCTTGATACTCGAGCAGGATAAAATCATTGGTCAGGCCGTTGATGTCCAGGTGGATCAGCCCCTGATAGATCCCGATTCCGTGGTCCAGGTGAACGACGAAGTCTCCGATCTGGAGTTCGGAAAATGAGCTGAGGAAAGAGCCGGTCTCGGGGGGAGCAAGACGACGACGCCGCGGCTTGTCTCCGTAAAGCTCCGCTTCCGTGACCACAGCAAGGCCCTCATCGGGCCAGAGGAATCCCCGGGGGAGATGGCCCACCATAATTTTGGTCACCGGAGCCCGAAAGGAATGCTCACCGAAAGCGGTGGAGGTCAGCAGAACGTCTACGCCGTAGTCGGTGAGCAGCTCCCGGATGCGGCGGGCCTGCTCGGTGGTGCGACATACGAGAAACGGGCTGATTCCGGCGTTTTGCCACTCCAGGAGCATCTGGGCCAGAGGTTCCAGGAGGCGCTGGCGGTGTCTGTGCTCTATGATCTGCCGCTGCAGGCCTTTGTGGTCTTGAACCCGGCAGTGAACAACTGTGGAGTCTTTCTCGTCCACGGCGTTGTGCATGGGCAGACTTCCCTGGAGGATTCGGGGATAGCGCTCGAGGCTCGCGTCCAGTTCCTCTTCACTGAGCAAATAGGTCTCGGGCCCGAGAGTCCACCGGGAGTTACGGCCGGCGGAATAGTGATCGTGCTCGGCCTGGTCGAAGCGCGCAGCCACCTTTTTCCTTGAGCTCACCGGGTCAGCAAGGACCACAAGAGTGGATGCAGGCAGGTAGCAGAACAACGTGTCCAACTTTTGGTAATAGAGCGGCAGTAGATGGTCAATTCCGGGAAAGTGGCCGGAGCTACTTACCCGCTCAAGCAGGACCTCCAGGTTGCTTCCGGACCGGCCTTCCCTGGCCAGTGCGGCGACCAGCAGCCTGCGGGCCCGCTCCTGGTTGGATCGGCTCAGGAGGACCTCGTGGGCCGGAACGATAATGACATCTTCCAGGTGCTTGCTGGAGCGCTGCGAGGTTGGATTGAAAAAACGGACCGACTCCAGGGTGGTATCGAAAAACTCCAGACGCACAGGCTTCTGGTAGAGGGGCGAGAAGATATCGATAATGTCGCCACGCACACTGAAATCACCCGCCTCTTCCACAAGTTCGGTGCGGTAGTACCCGACAGAGACCAGGTGGGATATGAGCTCCTCGCGGCAGAGCTGCTCACCCAGCACCAGGTAGCGAGTTGCATCCATGAAACGGCGACGTGGCAAGACCTTCTCCATTGCTGCTTCGGCCGGGGCAATGAAAATCCTGGCTCCGTCGCTGGCTACAGCGGCGTAGAGCGCTGCGAGCCGCTGCGCCTGCAGGTCGGGAGTTACCAAACCCTCTGCGGATGCCCGCCGCTGGGCGGCTGGAAAATGCCAGAGAGGACACTGCAAAGGATCTTCGAGCCAATGTTCAGAAAGGCCGAGGAAAAAGGAGAGGCTCTGCTGGGCCTGCCAGGCTTCCTTTACCGAAGGGGTTATGAGCAGAACGGGACGATTCAGCCCGGGAGCCATCCGGGCCAGGGCATAGGCGAGCGCCCACTGGCTCATACCCGTAAGGAAAATGGTACGGACGCCCCTGGCAATGGCACCAAGCAGGTGTTCAACTCTGGCGCCTCCCACCAGGGATCGCCAGTCCTCGTGCGCCAGGAAGCCTTCGGGCGTAACGGTCATCTGTTCCCCGCTCGATCTTGCCCGGCGGTGCCGGTCTCAGGCAGAGAAAACTAACGCATCTGGACCTAAAAGGCAAGGAGAGAGGTACTGGTTTGCAGGGATTGCTCCATGGGCTGAGTGCCGGATCGTCGGGGGAGCGAAGCCGCTCTTTTAGAGCAGCCTCCCCTGTGATCTTGACTGAATTGAGCCTGAAAAGTGGGATAATGGCTGTAGTTGGATACAGGAGTTTGCCCAAAAAGATTAACGTTTAGGCACATGTATTGTAATGACAAATGGTTATACATGACAGCACGTGAAATTGGACGAGGGGGACCTTGGGGGTCACGGGGGAGTCTGCTCCACCGCGAGCAATTCGCTCCATTTATGAAAGTGTTGGCTTTGACAAACCATCAAATCTTCATGCTGGGCTTGGCGATGGCCAGGGCTGGATCAGAAGTGGCTCAGGTGCTCGCGGTTTCGCAGCCTCCCCCTTGACCCTGAGTGAATTGAGCTTGAAAGATCGGGAAACTCCTGCTTGGGGT
>JBKHJD010000022.1:0-14649 GCA_046538315.1 Syntrophobacteria bacterium | reverse complement strand
CCTTTGGCCAGTTACCGCCGTTTTCCACGACGGCAGCGATCAGCGGAGCCAGGCGCCGATCGCCACGGGAAAGCAGGGCTTCAACGTAGGCCCAGCGCGGAACATCGGCATGGACCCGGACGTTGGCCACCGAAGCAAGGCTGCGGGTAAGTTTCCTGAGCCGCCGCTTCAAAACTGCGAGATCACAAAAAGGCGCCCACTGGAACGGGGTGAAGGGCTTGGGCACAAAGGAGTTGACGCTCAAGGTCTGAGCGCCCAGCCGCCCCCGTCCCCGACCGATCACAAGTTGCCGGTGCTTGACCCCCTTGACGAGTTGGATGATCGCCGCCACGTCCTCATCGGTTTCAGAAGGCAGACCCACCATGAAGTAGAGGCGAAGATTGGGGATGCCGGCGCCAAGGACAGCGCTGACACCGGTGAGTATCTGCTCCTCGGTCAAATTCTTGTTGATCACCCGGCGGAGACGCTCGGTTCCGGCCTCGGGAGCGATGGCCACCGTTTGCAGGCCGCTGCTCCGCAGCGCTTCAAGCATGCCGGGGGTGATAGAGTCCGCTCGTAGCGAGGAGACCGAAAGCCGCAGTCCTGCCTGGCGCAGGTGCAGGCAGATGCTGTCGATATCGGGATGATCGCAGACAGCAGCACTCAAGAGGCCAACTCTGCCGCCTTGAGGCGAGCGGTCCCCGGCGGTTCGCACCACCGCTTCCCCTGGCTGGTAACGCACCGGCCGGTACACAAAGCCGGCACCGCAGAAGCGGCATCCCCGGCCGCAACCTCTGCCGACTTCCACCAGGATGGTATCGGCGAACTCCGTATGGGGTGTGGTGATCAGGGTAGCTGCCGGTTCCTCCTGTTCGAGGGCCGCCACTCTGGCTGGCACTTTCCGGGGCACATCAGCAAGCGGCTCAAAAGAGATCAGGCTGCCTTCGGGGTCGTAGTCGACCCGATAGAGTGAGGGCGCATAGGCGCCCGGAACCCGTCTGGCCAGATGGGCGAGGAGATCTGCCCTGGAAGGATCCTCGTGGGCCGCCTCCTGCCAGGCGGTGATGAAATCCGGGAGAAGGGTTTCAGCCTCGCCCAGCAGGAAGAGGTCTATAAAAGGGGCAATGGGCTCGGGATTGAGGAGCGTAGCAACACCGCCGGCCACAACCAGGGGCTCGTGCTGATGCCGGCGGGAACTATAACGGCTCAGTTTGCCGAGCTTCAGGAGGTGAACCAGGTTGACGTAATCGTTTTCGAAGGATACCGAGAAGGCGACCATGCGGAAGTCGGCCAGGGGTCTCTGGCTTTCCACGGAGAGTACGCCGACTCCTGAACGCGCCGCTGCCAGGTCCTCTTTTTCCGGCAGAAAGACCCGCTCGCATACCACCTGTTCCAGTTCGTTGAGACGTCGGTATACGACCTGGAAGCCAAGGTTGGACATTCCCAGGAGGTAGCGGTTGGGATAGACCAGGGCGATCGGGATCCGGCCACCCCAGTCCTTGATGATGGTGCCGGTCTCGTCCGCAAGCCACTGCTTGAGACGGCGTTGCAGTTGCCAGGACATGAAGCATCCACGGAGGCTCTGTGGAGAGCGCCCAGGTATCCTCCCCGGACAGAGTTGCTGCCCAGGGGTCCAGAAGTCCACGCTTCAATTATGCCACAGAGACCGGGGTGAGTCACCTTTCCATCACCTCACTCTATGTGCCGGCAAATCCCTCTGGCTCTTGCTTGAGGAGGCTGTGAGAGAATAGAGATTTTTACTGTCTCACAATAAAACTTATCGTCTCATATTGGGACATGGTATCATTCTGATAATGCACTTATAATGCATTTGTGCATCAGAATAGTCCCAAAACAGGACATAGGACTGATAGTCTCGCGCTTCAAGAGCCTGGCCGGCTATATGGGCCTGCTCTTATGATAGTAAAGAGATTGTGCATCCATTTGTCGGGTCTCCCGGGATGGTTTGGTTCTTGCTTGGTGAACAAACTAGGGATGAGGTAGTAACAGGGAGCAAAATCCCTCGGCTGCGGGGAAGGGGGAGATCAACGGGCGAGGAAACCTCGCAACTCAGGAGTCAATAGGGACTGAGGGACTGCAATGTGGTACCGGAGTTTAGGTTTCAAGTTGATCTGCTCGGTTGGCCTTATGGTCGTTCTGGTAATAGGCGGTTACGCCGTGGTGAGCATCGAGACCCAGAGGGATCAGCTCATGCAAGAGGTCATCCGCAGCACCAATCAGGTAAGCGAGGCCATCAAGCGGAGCTTGCGCTACGATATGCTGAAGTATCAGCCGGAGCGGCTGCACCGGTCAATCGATACCATCGGCGCCCAGGAAGGAATTATAAAGGTCCGGATCTTCAACAATATGGGCAAGATCATCTATTCGTCCCAGAAGACCGAGATCGGCGCGATCCTCGACGCATCGGCGGAGCAGTGTTACGCCTGTCACGCCAGGGAGAAGCCGTTTGCACACCTGGCCTCCTCTGAAAGAACCCGGATCTTCGAAACCGAAACCGGCCACCGGGTGATGGGGATGATCAATCCCATTCACAATGAACCTGACTGTTATTCGGCGGCCTGCCACATCCATAGCAGGGAGCGAAAAGTCCTGGGAGTGATGGATATTGATGTTTCGCTCTCCGAGGTGGATTCGGTGATTGCCAGCAGCAAGAAAAAAATGATCGTCTTTGCAGTGGTGGCCATTGTCGGTATCTCCGTTATTATAGGTGTCTTTATTCAGCGCTTTGTCAGTCGTCCGGTCAGAGAACTCCTCGGAGGGATTGAGAGGGTTGGGGCCGGAGACCTCGGCACCCCCATTGACGTCTCCTCTGACGACGAGATAGGCGTAGTGGCTCGCTCCTTCAATCAGATGACCGAGCGGGTGCGCAATTCCGAGCAGGCATTGAAGGTCTCCGAGCACAAGTACCGCTCGCTGTTTGACAACGACCCCAATCCGATTTTCCTTTTCGATCGGTTCACCTTGCGGATCATAGATGCCAACATCAGGGCTACAGAGAAGTATGGTTACTCCAAGGAAGAGCTGATGAACATGAATTTCCCCGATCTGGGCGATCAGCAGGATGTCGAGAAAGTCCGCTCATCCTTGGTGGAAGCCTGTACCTTCCTGCCCAAGGTAAGGCATTGCAAAAAGGATGGAAGCGTTATCCATGTAAACATCCACTCCTGCCCCTGGGAGCACCTGGGCGAACAGGTAATCATTGCCAACGTGGCAGACATCAGCGAGCGGATCAAGGCCGAGGCCCAACTGATCCAGGCAGGCAAGATGGCCACTCTTGGCGAGATGTCGACCGGGGTGGCCCATGAGTTGAACCAGCCGTTGAATGCAATCAAGGTAGGCAGTGAATTCCTGCTAACCATGACCGAGCAGGGTAAACCCATCCCTGACGACGAGCTCGAGGAAGTGGCTCGGGAAATCAATGAGCAAATTGACCGGGCGGCGGGAATCATCAATCACCTTCGTGAATTCGGCAGAAAGAGTGATATCACCAAAGAGGCGATCGATATCAACAGGCCCATCCGGGGGGTATTCACCCTTCTGGGCCAGCAGCTCAAGATACGTGGCATTGAAGTAATTGTGGATCTCGATGAAGCGCTACCCCCTATCCTGGCTGACGAGAACCGCATCGAGCAGGTGATGGTCAACCTGGTCAACAATGCCAGGGATGCCATGGAGGCCAAAACAAGGCTTGGCGTCCCTGGTGATGCAAACATTCTTACCGTCAGGTCTTCTCTGGAAGATGACCAGGTGGTGGTTTCTGTAAGCGATACCGGGGTGGGTATCCCGGAAGCTCTTCGCGAGAGAATTTTCGAGCCTTTTTTCACCACGAAAGAGGTGGGCAAGGGCACCGGGTTGGGTCTTTCTATCTCCTATGGGATCGTCAGGGACTATGACGGCAGTATCGATCTGGAAACAGAGCAAGGCGTCGGTACGACCTTTAGAGTGAGTTTCCCGAAGGCCTCGCAAGAGAGAGAAAATGGACCAGGGTAACCATAAAATTCTGGTCATTGATGACGAGCACAGCACCCTGAGCATGCTCCGCCTTTTGCTCAGGGCTTCTGGTTACACGGTGCTTACAGCAGACAGGGGGGAGAAGGGTCTGGAAATTTTCCGTCAGGAGGAACCCCGTATTGTGCTCGTTGACATCCGCATGCCGGGTATGGATGGCATCGAGGTACTGAAGCGCTTGAAGGAAGGGGCCCCCGCCGTGGAAGTGATTGTCATCACCGGCCACGGGGATATGGAGATAGCGATTCAAGCCCTCAAGCACGACGCCTCTGATTTTATCAACAAGCCGATCCAGAAAGATGTTCTGCATGTGGCTCTCCGGCGAGCGGAAGAAAAGATCAGATTGAAGAAGCAGCTTGAGGATTATACCCACAACCTGGAAGCCAAGGTTGAAGAAGCCACGGCAGAGCTCGCCAAATCATGCCGGCAGCTGGAGACCCTCTATGAGATAAGCCAGTTGGTGGCGGAAATGAACTCTCTAGAGGGCATCCTCGAACTGTTGCAAGACAAGATTCACTCTATAACCAGGCTCCGCTGCGAGGCGTTGTTGGTGCTGAACAGCCAGAGGAATGCTATCGTCTGCGTCCATGATCATTCGCAGACTGCCAGTGCAGGCGACGAGCTTGTTGCGACCATAAAAGACCTGGGTGAGCCGCGACTTCTCAGCGGGGAAGAGAGGCAACGGATCTTTCTTTCGACCCCGGAGCCTGAGACCGAAAAGGTACTGATACTTCCCATTTTCAAAAAGGATGAGCCCACAGTTGGTGCAGCCCTGGTGAGTCTGCCCCCAGATGAGCCTGACGACGAGCTGCGGCTGGTTACCTTTTTGTTGTCTCAGGCAGCAGGAGCGATCAGACGGGCAGTACTCCAGGAAGAAGAGTTGCGAGCCTTGCGCCAGATAGTGGAGGTGCGGGAGCAGTTCGGCGATCTCATCGGCAGGCATGAGAAAATGGAGGAGACTTACAAGCTCGTTGCCAACGTCGCTGACTCTGATGCCACTGTGTTGATCCAGGGCGAAAGCGGAACCGGCAAGGAAGTTATTGCCAGGCGTATTCATGAGCTCAGCAGCCGCAGGGAAGGACCCTTTGTGGTCATCAACTGCGCTGCTTATCCCCAGACCTTGCTGGAAAGCGAGCTTTTTGGACACGAAAAGGGAGCCTTTACAGGTGCCACCTACGCCAGGAAGGGCAGTTTCGAGCTGGCGCACGGCGGTACGATTTTCCTCGATGAGGTGGGCGAGATCCCCACCGAGGCCCAGGTAAAATTGCTCAGAGTTTTGCAGTTCATGGAGTTCCAAAGGCTCGGCAGCGAGACCCCAATGAAAGTAGATGTGCGAGTGCTGGCGGCAACTTCCAAAAATCTGCGCCAGGAGATTGAGCAGGACAATTTTAGGGAGGATCTCTACTATCGCTTGCATGTGATTCCCATTACCGTGCCCCCTCTGAGGGAGAGAATGTCCGATCTGCCGTTATTGGCGGCTCACTTCCTGGGCAAATTCAGCAAACGTTCGGACAAGAAGGTCCTGGACATTGACCCCAGGGCAATGAATATTCTGATGAACTATTACTGGCCCGGGAATATCCGGGAGCTGGAAAACGTCATGGAGCACGCCTGCATCCTGGCAAAGGGAGAGAGCGTTCATGTCAGCGAACTTCCGGCCTATTTACAGGAGACTGCTAAAGGAGCGAAGGAAAACAGGCAGAGCCTCGAGGAAGTGGAAAAACGGCATCTCCTGAAAATACTCAAACAGTGTCAGGGAAACAAAAATCAGGCTGCCCGGCGGCTGCAGATCAGTCGTAGCACCCTGTACCGGAAGCTGGAGCACTATGGTCTCCTTGAATAGGACTTTGATGCCCTTTCCATCGCCCGAATCCCAGCCGCTGAATCCTTATGAAAATATTTTCCTCCTTCCTATTTTCTTGGCCTCTACATTTCTTATGTCCTAAAGCGGGATGAACCGCTTCATCCTGGGACAGCGTACCTGGTTAATTTCAAAAGGAAAATTAATCATTCTCAGGATCCGTCCGAGGATGCGACACTTCATCTCTGAGCCTCATCCGGATTCAAGGAAGCCGAGAGTTCTCTGCGATCAAATATATTCAATAATATCAATATAATAAGCTCCAGTTATCCTCCTGGGCAAAACTGGTATAGCCCTTGCTCAGCAAGGGGGTAAAAAGAAATTGCCCTCAAAGAGGGCCAGGTGAAAGGAGGAGCACTCATGGAAAAGAAGCTTTGCATGATGGACAGGCTAGGAGGTTTGGTCCTCGGGACAGCTTTTGTAACCGTAGGGGCTCTGTTCATGGCATTGGGTGTTACGTTTCTCCCTGTGATCGGTGTTGTTATCGCAATCCCTCTGATCGGGATATCTGTGTATTTCTTCCGTCCGCAGGTCCAGGTGATGACCGCAGGCGAGAGTGTCCCGGCCGTCGCGTACAAAGGGGAACACGAAGAGCACGAAGAAGGGGAACGCAAACTTGATGAGGCTGCCTGATACCCTGACAAGGCAGCAGTCCCCTCGAGAGAAAGGAGGCATAGTATGAAAAAGAAAGTCACTCTGCTTGACCGGGCCGGTGGGTTGTTCCTGATGTTGATCCTGTGGGTAGTCGGCTCCCTTTTCTGCGCCCTGGGTGTTAGTTTTCTTCCGGTAGTAGGCGTTTTTATCGGCCTTTCTATCATACTTGTGGGCACATGGTCTGGTCTCGGCTTGATGTGGCCGGAACTATATGCGCCCCTGGAATCGGACACCTACGAACCCAGAGAGGCAGCCGTCAGGGGCAAATTTGTCCCCAGATCAGTTGTCTTAAATGAGATGAGAGAACAGGAAAAGATCGACCCGGAGATTTCGGAAGCCGCATAGGCTAGTGTCCCCCGGCACTGGGTAAAAGGAACGCCAGAGCAGTACCAACGGGAACAAGGTTTCCTTATTCAGTGCAAGGAAAACATCAGGGATTCGATGAGAGTTCGGGAGCTCCCTCCGGTCTGAGCTCGGGGTCAAAGACGGGCCGAACGGAGGGAGCGCCCACCGCCGGTAACAACTCGTCGCAGACAGTCAACAAATACAGGGAGTGCTGAGAAAATGAACTCGATACATATTTATTGCAAAAAGTGCCTTGAGACCAGCGAGTCAAAAGGGCGAATTGTTGAATACACAACGGAAAACGGTCAAATTTTTGATAGAATAGAGTTTCGCTGCTCCTGTTGTGACAACATTGCAATGATTTATGTGCCTCCGAGACTGGAAGCCCGATTCTCGCATCGTTATAGAATTTTGGACGCGGCTTAGGAAAATAACACAAAAGACATGGGAATCGCCCCCCGAGCTTTAAAAATGAGATGATTCGGGTAAAAGGACCGGGGTAGTGAGCGTCGTCCGTGACATTACCCCTCGTGTACGGGCAGAGGAAGAGCGGAAGAAGTTGCAGGCGCAACTGCTCCGCATCCAGACGATGGAGTCCCTCGGTACGTTGGCCGGGGGCATCGCGCACGACTTCAATAGCATTCTCATGCCCATCACCCTGAATACGGAATTGGTCCTCCGAACTACAGACGAATCGGACAAGGCGTCAGAGTACCTTGGAAATGTACTGGAGGCCGCGCAACGTGGAAGAGAGCTGGTCAAGCAGATTGTCACCTTCAGCCGCCGGAAAGAGCGGAGGCGAGAATCTATAGACATTGCACCGGTTATAAAAGAAGCCCTTAAATTCCTCAAGGCATCATTGCCGGCGACTATCGAGATTCGAACAAAGGTTAAAGATGATTTCTCGTCTCCCTCCGTGATTTGCTCCAAGGTGTTCGGCTCATCCTGCTTGTACCCGATGGAGAGAAGGAAACCATATTACTCGCTCACCTCCTGCGGCCCCGCTTTCTGAGTAACAGTGACGGCAATTGCTCAGACACCATAAGGGTGGGGCGAAAGATGCTTGGATATGAAGAGGAGAGACACTAGCTTTCGGGAAAGGAGCTGAAGTTATGGAGCAAGTAACACAGGTCCTTCAGATGATACCGCAAGAGAATCCAGAATATAAATGCATGACCACAACGCTCTACGAGTTGATTGAGGTAATCAATGAGGAATTGCAACCCGGAGAGGAAAGGCTACTGGAGAGAGTCATGTTAGATCTGGCAGAAAGGCAAAAGATAAGATTTTTGGAAAATTCTCCATCGTTAATCCGTGAGGCTGACACCATGGCAAGAATCTTTTTGGTAGACGACGAGGAATATATCCGCCGGTATTATACCGATGAACTGAGGGACGAAGGATACGAGGTCTTCACGACTGCATCGGGGCACAACCTCTTGAAGAAGATACACCTTATCCGACCGGACGCCGTGATACTGGATATCAGGCTCGTGGACCAAGACGGCCTGGAACTGCTCCAGGATATCCGCAAACAGTACCCCGACCTTCCGGTGATCCTGTGCACGGCCTACCACACGTACAAAGGCGAGCCTGAACTGATAGCCGCAGATTACTACGTGGTCAAGTCCTTTAACCTCTCCGAACTTAAAACAGCCATTCAGAGAGCAATCGAGGCGGGCAGAAGTTTCGGCAAGCAATAATTTCCGGTTTTTCACCTGGTTCCCTCCCTTTTGACGAGCATTGGCGATAAACTAAAGTGAGTGTTTTGGGATCGCAAGGGGCCTCCCTGAAACAGACGGATGACATGGAGGAAAGGCCACTCGCAAAGGATGACAATCCACGCCAGGCTCACAAGTGCATGTTGCTGGTCGCTGACAACAAGGAGAAACGAAATATGCGGGAATATCCGAGGGGTTTCACTATTCTGATGGCTGAAGACGATCCTGACGACCGACTCTTGATAAAGGAGGCCTTTGAAGAAAGCGGATTGACCGGCAAACTATGCTTTGTTACGGACGGCGTGGAACTGATGGACTATCTCCGCAATCAAGGGCAATACCAGAGCCCCGAAGCGGCACCGCGGCCGATACTCATTCTTTTGGATCTGAACATGCCCAGGAAGGATGGACGGGAGGCCCTTACTGACATCAAAGCGGATCCCCAGTTCCGCCGCATCCCCGTTGTTGTGCTGACCACATCAAGAGATAAAAATGACATTCTCCAATCCTATGCGGCGGGAGCGAGTTCCTACATTCCCAAGCCGGCGTTGTTCGACGAACTTGTCAATATGATCAGGATTCTGGGCAAGTACTGGCTCGAGGTGGTACAACTCCCTGTGTAGGGAGAGTACCTTCCATCTATAAATTCAGCCAGAGGAGGCAAAAATGCATCTACTCAGATTGAAGACAAATGTTACTTTCTGCCTGGTCATTTTCCTTACCGCTACTGCCTCGGCTCAGGACTGCGTAGAGTGCCACCTGGAGGTGACGCCCAAAATCGTTTCAGACTGGCAGCTGAGCAAACATGGCAGTGATGGAGGAGCCGACTGCGCCGCCTGTCACGGGTCTGAGCACATGTCGGCTCAAGATGTTGCCAGGGCTGAACTCGCAACCCCGGAAACCTGCGCAGCCTGCCATGAAAAGCAGCTACAGCAATTCAAAAGCGGCAAGCACGCCAAGGCCTGGGCAGCGATGAAGGCGATGCCGGCTACGCACTGGCAACCGATGACACTGGTGGAAGGGATGAAGGGCTGCGGCGGCTGCCACAAACACGGCCTGAAGTCTGAGGAGGAAATGAAGGAGCTCAAGAACAAAGAAGCAGGATTCGGGCTGGCCTCCTGTGATGCGTGCCATACCCGGCATCTGTTTTCCGTCCGCGAAGCCAGGGAGCCGCAGACCTGCCGGACCTGCCATATGGGGATAGACCATCCTCAGTGGGAGATGTACTCGTCTTCGAAGCATGGGGTTCGCTACCTGCTGAAGCAAAACGGGATACTTCCTGAAACCGCCGCCGCACCCAGATGCCAGACCTGCCACATGCAAGATGGGGATCACGCGGTTCGAACAGCGTGGGGATTCCTTGCGGTACGATTGCCAATGCCTGAGGACAAACAGTGGGCCGCTGACCGTGCAACTATTCTTCAGGGGCTCGGTGTACTCGATCCTGATGGCAAGCCCACAGCCCGCCTCGACATCGTCAAGGAAGCAGACGTTGCCCGGTTGAGTCAGGCTGATTGGCAAAAGGAACGAGACAAAATGGTGGGGATTTGCAGCGGGTGTCATTCCGTCAACTTTGCGAATGCAGAGCTCGAAAAAGCAGACGAGATGATAAAGGAGGCAGACCATCTGATGGCAGAGGCCATTCGAGTTGTTGCCGGTCTGTACGAAGATGACATTCTCAAAAAACCGAAGGCGTACTCCTACGCCTTTCCCGACCTGCTCACCTTTCATGAGGCGCCGACCGTGATCGAGCAAAGACTCTTTCTGATGTTTCTCAAACACCGGATGCGAACCTTCCAGGGCGCGTTCCATGCAAATCCGGACTATGCCCTCTGGTATGGCTGGAGTGAAATGCGCAGAGACCTGACCGAAATAAAGAGCCTTGCTGAAACCATGGGAAAAGAGAAGGAATAAAAGAGAGGGACGTCGGCTTTACCCCCAAAGCCGGCATTTGCATGATCCGCTCCGGGACACGCTTCTTCTCGTGTAGCGGCGGCTCCAGCATCCACTGTTTTTCCATTTGGGTGGGAGTTTTCCTGTCACGCCAAGCATGAAGCTGAAAAAGTCCGGCGTGCTATATGCCACTTCCTTCTGCAACATTCATGGCCTCTGGGAAAATTCAAAGGAGATCAAAGTCGCATAACCAGGGCAGGAGTTAGTGTGAGCCCTAGCCCGAAAACGAACTGAAGTGTCTTTACGGAGATCTCTCTCGGGTGACGGTCAGGGACCAAGATAGATGCCGATTCCCGGAAATCTTCTGACAACAGCCATGGCAGTGATGCCACATCGGAACGTGGAAAGGGCCCTTGAAGTGGCCCTCTCCATGGATGTGCCCTTCTGGCCCCAGCTCCCCCACCTCAGCTACTACGAAGACATGTACGTTCAGGCCTCGGAGCATTTCCCCGGAATTTTGCTTGACCTGGAGAAACGCACCTTGCGCTTCTCTATGGAAAAATTTATCGCCGAATTCGAAGCAACCATGGCACACTTCGACGAGCCCGAGTATTTCGACATCAGTGAGGCGTACTCCGCGGTCTACCATCGGTTTCTCCAACTCGACCTCTCCGATCGTCCCGCCATCCGCGGACAGATGGAGGGTCCGATAAGCTTCGGCTTCAACGTGGTCGACCAGAACGACCGCCCCATTCTCTTCGACGATACGGTCAGGCCCTTTCTCCTGGAATTCATGGCCAGGCGGGTAAACGCCCAACTCCAGCGTCTCAAGCGTCTCAACAGCAATGCTTTCATGTTCGTGGATGAACCCGGCCTGCAGTTCCTCTTCAGCGCCATGTCCGGCTATGGCGATCTGGCGGCAAAGGCCGACATGGATCGATTCTTCGCCATGATTGACCGGCCCCGTGGTGTCCACCTTTGCGGCAATCCGGACTGGGATTTTCTTCTTGGACTCGATCTGGACGTGCTTTCACTGGATGTATACACGAACGGCGAGGTTTTCGCCTCCTATGCTCCATCCATTCGCAGATTTCTGGATCGGGGCGGCACCCTGATCTGGGGTATGGTACCCACCAATGAGGAACCCTTCCAGAAGGAAAACATTGACACCTTGATAAAAAGACTTACCGAGATCTGGGAGATGCTCGACAAGAACGGTATCCAGCGAGAAATTCTGGTGCAGAAGAGCATGCTTTCCCCGGCCACTTGCTGTCTCATCAATCCTGACGGCGAGAAGACTGTCGAGGCGGCGTTCAGTTTGACCAGAGAGCTGTCCCTGCGGCTGCGGGAACGAATGGCGCTACCTTTCGGGTAGGACTGCGTAGTTAAAGGCTAGACATAGACGGCTCCTTTCAACCCGAACCAGAAGCTTCCGAGAATGAGGGGAGGGTAAAAGAGCATCCGGTAAACCGCATGATGATATCTCAGGTGAGGAAGCGTAGAATAATGGAGGAAAGCAATGCCCACCACCAGCAAGGCGATGCTCAACATTTTTACCCGGTTCCTGTTATCAGTTGGGATTGGGTCCATGTCTAATTGCCATCTTGACAAACAATATGAAGGGGGAGTATCCGGTAACTCCCCCTGAAGTTCTGTTTACCAACGGCAGCCCCGGTAGCCGCCGGGACCCATGTGCCTGTAGTGATGACGGCCGTAGGGGCCAGGTCCTGTCAGACCGGAAGCTTGCGCCTTTACCCGCAGTTGATTGCGAAGCTCCTGGATTTCCCGGGCCAGTGTGGCGGCGGTTTTTGGATCAGGATTGGCCCGAGTCATCAAGGGCCCGTACTCTGCCTGCTTTCCGGCAAGGTCGGTTCTGAGTCCGGCGGTTTCATCGAGAAACTGCTGGTAGGCTGGATCCGGGGCCGCGTTCGCGGAGTATCCCGGGTCAGCTCCCCACATGCCGTGCCTCCCGTATGGTCCGCCCCAGGCCAAAACCTGGGAAGCGATAAGCCCAAGGGAGACCAGAACCGCCAGGTGGAGAAACCGGTTTGCCTGGGCCAACAGCCGGTCGGCATTTCAGGGAAAAGTGAGTGCGATTATGATCGCAACTTCGGCTTCCAGGCGGTACACTATAGTCCACCCGAGCCAAGCGAGCAGTTGTGAAGACAGGGGTTTTCAGAACCGATCAGGTGGAGTGTTACAACTCGAATGGTGCCTTGATACCATGCGAGGGTACAGGACAGGACGGTGCAGTGCGGGCCGGCGCAAAAGGGGTCGCTGACCTCAAGTGCTCCGGCCAGCAGATGTGTTTCAATGACTCGGCCGAGGTCATTGCCCAGAGAAACAAGGGACAGGACCAGGCGCCGCAAACTGGTGCTGCCCGGTCTGAGCTGCGATTTCTGGATCAGGGCGAAATCGTACTTGATACGCTCACAGGCCTTGTGTGGACCAGGGCGGCTGTTTGCACGATGGAGCCGCTATCCTGGCAACTGGCCCTGGATGCCGTCAAGGCTATGAATGCCGCACAGGCCTGGGGCTGTAACGATTGGCGGCTGCCTAACATTCGGGAACTGGAGAGTTTAACGGATATGTGCTCGCATACACCGGCTTTGCCTGTTGATCATCCCTTTGATGAGGTGCAGGAATGGTACTGGTCTTCCACTACCAGCAGGTACGATCCCCGGTATGCATGGGTACTCTATACCGTGGACGGCGCAGTGGGGGTGGGTTACAAGCCACGGCATAGCTTTTTCGCCTGGGCTGTACGCCTCGGTCGCGGATGTCCCCAACATTCCAAAAGGTAGGGAAGGGACTCCCGAAATACCATGACTTTCACCATGTTGTAGAAATTCGGAGACTTTTATATACTGGTCATGTTATGTTTCCAATTCGTGATGAGAATCCCACGATTCACACCTCGGTCGCCACATTTTTCATTATAGGTGTCAATGTGGCGGTGTGGGCCTTCGTTCAAGGGTTGGGCTCTCATCGAGCCCTGGCCAAATCGGTTTGCCGGTTCGGACTTATTCCCGGTGAATTGCTGGGCACAGTGGCGGCAGGGACACGGGTTCCTCTGGGAGGGAACCTTGCCTGTGTGGTTGACGGCAATCCCAACTGGACAACAGTGCTAACCTCCATGTTCATGCACGGAGGCTGGTTCCATCTCATAGGAAACATGTGGTTTCTTGGGGTATTCGGTGACAATGTCGAAGACGTCATGGGAAAGGTAAGGTTTCTGACCTTCTATCTTATCTGCGGCGTGGCGGCTGTCGCTACGCAGATGCTCTCAAGTCCGTCAAGTGCCGTCCCCATGGTCGGTGCCTCCGGGGCGATCGGTGGCGTCATGGGCGCTTACGTGGTTCTCTTTCCCCGCGCACCGGTGCACTTGCTCGTCTTTTTGGGTTTTTTCATTACCCGGGTGGTGGTACCTGCTTTTTTCATGCTTGGCTACTGGTTCCTGTTGCAGGTACTCGGGGGAGTCCTTTCCACCGGCGTGGCATCAGGCGGCACGGCTTTCTGGGCGCACATAGGCGGCTTTGTTGCAGGAATTATCCTGGTGAAGCTTTTTTGCAGCAGTGACAGGCTCGAGGCTCGCCGAAAGACTCACGGCCGGACCGACCGGCTGCTCGGACGGTACTCCAGGCGCTGATTGCAGGTTCCAGATGCAGTGGCCCGGTGGCCCGGCCATTGTCACGGTCTCATGGCATCCGTTCACGAAACATCCGGGCTCGAGCAAGCGGAGCGAAACCATCCTGTATACTTGTGCACCTGAATTTTATCCACCAGGGAACCGTCCTTTGTGAGGATTTCCGCTTCATAGAACGCTTCCTTCTCGGCGATGTCACCGAGCTTGAGGTTCGGGTTTCCGGTATTCCTCAAGTAGTTTTCCAGAAGCAGTTTCACCTCGCTTTTAGCGCCGATAAGGGTCATCATCCCCGGCTTTCTATCGTGCACTTCCTGAAAAAACCCTGTGAGAAAAGGCCAGCCGCCGTAGAAAAACAGAGCGGTTGCAAAGCCGAATTGGACATAGCCATCCCCGGGGAAACGGAGGCCCCCCTCCATACCGAAAAAGCTCTGGATCAGTGGCGCCAGAGCGAGAACAGGTACGGTCAGTGCGAGCGATACCAGGAAACGACGGCGAAAATCCGCCACCATGCGGGCATGGTG
>JBKHJD010000021.1:0-14678 GCA_046538315.1 Syntrophobacteria bacterium | reverse complement strand
CTTTTGTGCCGGTTGTCGTGGCGGCGTTTCTTGTGGATTTGTCCCAGGTGACATGGGGTGTGTTGGTGCCGGGGGCGGTTCTGATCTCCATAGCCTCGACCTTTCTGGGCCTTTTCATCGCCGTGGCGGTGAGTGAGGTGTTCGAAGCGCAGACCTTCTCCAACTTTTTCCGCTTCCCCATGATTTTCCTCTGCGGTCTGTTTTTTCCAATCGATGCACTCCCGGTGTTTTTAAGGCCTCTCTCCTATGCGCTTCCTCTGACCTATGGGGCCGATGTGCTCCATGGAGCCGTCCACGGCGGACATGCCATGCCATTTTCCCTTGACCTGGCCCTTCTCGGCGCATTCTGCATCGGCCTGTTTGCGGTGAGTCTCCGTAATATCAGGAAGCGCTGGATTGTCTGATTCCCTGCTCAGTGACGTATTCCTGATGCAGGCCACGAGAAAAGGAGCTTTCTCGAGGGCTTTGGAGAAATTGCAGGTGTGTAACTTCAAACCCGGGGGAAGCAGCCGCTTGAAGGTGGGGATTTCAAGCGCTGTCAGAGCGAATCTGGAGTTGATCCGAGCCAATCGAAAAGCGATGCCTTCTGGGAAAAGTTTTTGACAGCAACTGCCACTAACTGTAAATTCAATACTGGCATAAGGACGGAAGGTTGTGCAATCTTGCCCGATTGTTTGGAGGGTTGTAAAAGTGCCTGACAATCATCTGGGCAAACCTGATCGGGAGGTAGACAAATGGACCTCAAAACGCTGAAGGAGACCCCATCTTGGGAGTGGCCGCAGGGTGCCGATACGATGCTTCTCCGCATTCTTCGCGATGACCAGAGCGATGCATCCGACCGACTCCTCGCCGCAGAGCTGGCAGGGGATTTCGTGGTGATGAACGACGGGTTGGCCGATGCACTGCTTGCCATCGTGGAAAGGAGCGAGGAGACAGAAGAGCTGCGCGGCGAGGCGGCGATCTCCCTGGGCACCGCCCTCGAGCACGCCGATACCATGGGATTCGAGGATGCCGGGGACATACTGGTTACAGAACAAGTGTTTCGGAGGATCAAGGAGTCGCTCCGCGCCCTCTATCTTGATGCCGATGTTCCAAAGGAAGTGCGGCGGCGGATCCTGGAGGCCTCGGTGCGCGCGGCCCAGGACTGGCATCACGATGCGGTCCACGCCGCTTACTTTGAAGACGACGAGGCCTGGCGGCTCACCGCTGTCTTCTGCATGCGTTTCGTTCGCGGATTCGATGACCAGATACTCGAAGCGCTGGACAGCACAAACCCTGACATTCACTACCAGGCGGTCTGCGCAGCAGGCAACTGGGAGGTGGATGGGGCCTGGCCGCATATTGCCGCGCTCGTCACCTCAGAGGAAACGGACAAGCCCTTGCTGCTCGCCGCGATCGAAGCTGCGGCCAGCATCCGCCCGCACGACGCACCAATTATTCTCGCCGACCTCATCGACTCTGATGACGAGGACATCGGGGATGCCGCTTTAGAAGCCCTGGCCATGGCGGAAGGGCGCTCGGCACTGGAAGACTTTGATGAGGAAAATGGCGATGGATTCCTGCACTGAAGATGGAGACGATAGACCTCTTCGTCAAGCGCCGGAGACCAGAGAGCCGGGATTTTTTAAATTGACAGGGAAACCAAAGCCTGCATAGTATTTACTCAAGTTTCGCACCCAAGAACTTGGGGTTGCCCTTGTCGCAGAAGGATTCAGATCATTTTGATGGCAGAAATTCATTTGGTGAGTTCACAACGGTCTTGCAGTAATCCAACACACACAATTGAAGCGAACGGAGTGGATCGGCTTTGACGAAAAACGCGATGGGAGAGGAAATGCTGGAGGAATATCCCAAAGAGGTCACATTGAAAGACGGCTTTCGTTGCACCCTGAGGCCCATGATCAGGGACGATCTCGACGCTCTCTACAGGTATTTTATCTCACTTCCGGAGGAGGACAGGAGATACCTGCGCCATGACCCCACTGACAGGAGACTCATTGAAAAGTGGTGTCGAGAACTAGATTACGACAGGGTTCTTCCAATCCTGGCAGAGAATGAAGGACGGATCCTCGCAAATGCTACGCTCCACAGGCAGGACTTTGGCTGGCAGAAACATGTGGGGGAAATCCGGATCACCATCGCCGCTGAATTTCAGCAACGAGGTCTGGGTTCTCTACTCGTTCATGAGCTTTCACAGCTGGCTCTGAAGAGCAATCTGGAAAAACTCTGCGCCCGAGTCGTTACCTCCCGCAGCAATGTAATTACCGTTTTTGAGAAGAACGGATTCAGTCAGGCAGCGGTTTTGAAAAACTTTGTAACCGATGTCCATCACTACGAGTATCAGGACATCTCCATTCTGGTGAAAGATCTAGACGCGGACAGAGACAGTCAGTAGAAAAAGGAGACTCTATGCGAGAGGTGGTAATAGCGAGTGCCGTCCGCACCGCCATTGGCAGTTTTGGGGGTACGCTGAGAGATGTGCCTGCTGTCGAACTCGGGGGAATTGTAATACGGGAGGTCCTCACCAGAGCCAAGATTCGGCCGGAGAAGGTGGATGAGGTAATCATGGGTAACGTGCTCCAGGCCGGGCTGGGTCAGAATCCGGCCCGGCAGGCCGCCGTGCGGGCAGGCTTGAGCAAGTACATACCTTCGACGACGGTGAACAAGGTCGGCGGCTCGGGCATGAAGGCGGTAACCATGGCAGCCCAGGCGATAAAGGCCGGGGATGCGGATATCATTGTTGCCGGTGGCATGGAAAATATGAGCGAGGCTCCTTTCGTGCTGCCCCATGGCAGGTGGGGCCACAGGCTGGGCCACGACAAGGCAATCGATACTTTGCTCCAGGATGCACTGTGGTGTTCCTTTGGAGATACCCATCTGGCTATTACCGCGGAGAACATTGCCGAGAAATTCGGCATAAGCAGGCAGGAGCAGGACGCCTTTGCCGCAAAAAGCCAGCAAAAGGCGGAGGCGGCCATCAAGTCCGGACGATTTAAAGATGAAATCGTTCCCGTTCAGGTTCCCCAGAGAAGAGGCGAGCCGATTATTTTCGATACCGACGAGTATCCCAGGTTTGGTACCACTGTGGAGGATCTGACCAAATTTGAGCCAGTTTTTCGCGAAGATGGAACCATCACCGCAGAAAACGCCTCGGGGATCAACGACGGGGCGGCCGCCCTTTTGATCATGAGTGCGGACAAGGCGTTCAGGATGGGGATCAGGCCGATGGCCAAGATTGTCGGCTATGATTACACGGGTTGTGAACCTGAACTCATGGGTACCGGAGCGGTCTACGCCGCACGAAGTGCCATCAACAAGGTACGCGAGCAGCTGGGAAAACAGATTGAACTTGTGGAACTCATCGAGGCCTTCGCCGCCCAGGCAATCGCCTGCCTCAAGGAATTGAATCTGGACCCCGAAATCGTCAATGTAAATGGCGGGGCCATCGCTTTGGGTCATCCCATTGGCTCCAGTGGTGCCAGGATGTTAACGACCCTTCTGCATGAGATGCAAAAGCGGGATGTCAAAGTAGGACTGGCCGCCCTGTGTATCGGCGGCGGTATGGGTATCGCCACTGTCGTTGAGCGAGACTGGTATTACTAGGGTTTTATCGCTGCACCCTGACCCCTACCATAGAGATCAACCGGCAAAGGAACTCAGATGAGCCGAACAGCACCTGGTAAGCCAGCACCTCGCAATGTGCTGCAAAAGGAGAGATATCACGAGACGGGCAGCATAAGCGTGCGTGCCATATGCTTTGAGGGAGGTCAACATAAATGATCCTTTACGAATACCCCAAAACAATCGTTCTGGAAGATGAAACCCGGGTCACCGTCAGGCCTCTCAGGAAGGAGGACGAGAAGGCTCTGCACGAATATTTTTCGCGGCTTCCTCTGAAGGATCGGCTCCGTCTGAAGGACGACGTCACCGATCCCAAGGTAATTGAACGGTGGATATATGACCTGGACTACGATGTGGTTTTGCCTCTGGTTGCCCTGGATGACGGTCGCATCATTGCCAATGCTACGCTGCACTTCAACCAGATCGGTTGGACAAAACACCAGGCGGAAATTCGTATCACCAGCGATCAGGAATACCGGCAGAAAGGCCTGGCAACCCATGTCATCCAGGAACTGATAGAGATAGCCGCCTACTTCGGCCTCGAGCAGCTTACTGCAGAGATTGCGCCAACGCTGGACACGGCCCGCACTCTTTTTGAGAAACTGGGTTTCTGGGAGGCTGCGGTTTTGAAAGGATTTATCAAGGATATGGAGGGTAACCAGGCGGACCTTGTCTTGATGATGCTGTATGTGCGTTGAAAAATTTAATGTAGTCTCCCGGCCTGGTCATTTGAGCGCAGCTGCCAAATCAGTCAATTCAGTCGTCCGTTGTAGACAGGTTATCACAGCCAGCTCAAAGATCAGCGGGCTCGAGTTTTCTGTGGGAGCGGCTTTCCAGCCGCGATTGACAGCCAGCCCAATGGAAAGGTATCGCGGCTGGAAAGCCGCTCCCGCAGGGTCAAGCGCTTCTTCGGGTTCAGGGTTCTAGCTTGTATTGTACTTTATTGGAACGAAGCAGTCCCACAGTTTCAAGTGTGCCCCAGTGTCAGCTAGACAGAGAGAGGTGGAAGATATTGCAGGGCCTTCGTGAGGCTGCAACAGAGAAGGCCTGCGGAAAGAAGGCACCATCTCGACGAACTTGCACAGTTCCGGCCGAAGGTAGGGCTACAAGGCCCCCTCGTAAATATTGAAGACAATTTCTCTTCTGATACTGTCTCCTTTACGTTCCACATAGATGACTGTACACATCATTTTTGTGTTCGTCAAACAGCTCTTCAGCCGCTGGCTGGGCTGGAAACGCTGGACGATCGCAGACATCGGATAAGAAGGTTTTGAGCAGCCTGCGGTTGCTCAACCGGCCATCCGGAGCTACCGCGTTTGAGCACTTGGTGGAAGGGCCTTGCGGAGAGGAGAAGTAGCTTATGTATGATGAAGACAAGGATCTTGCCGAGCTTTCTATCAATACCATCCGCACGCTGTCTATGGATGCGGTACAAAAGGCGAACTCAGGACATCCCGGAACGCCCATGGCGCTGGCACCTCTTGCTTACGTCCTGTGGACGAACTTCCTCCGGCACAACCCCCGCAACCCGGAGTGGCCCAACCGGGACCGTTTCGTGCTTTCGTGTGGCCACGCCTCCATGCTCCTCTATGCGCTGCTCTACTTGACAGGCTATGATGTCTCGCTTGATGATATACGAAATTTCCGGCAATGGGGGAGCAAGACGCCGGGTCACCCTGAATACGCCACGACGTCTGGAGTGGAGACAACGACGGGGCCGCTCGGCCAGGGCATCATGAATGGTGTGGGTATGGCCATGGCTGAGGCGCATTTGGCCGCGAAGTTCAATCGAGGAAAATATGAGATCATTGACCACTATACGTATGTATTGTGTAGTGACGGGGATCTCATGGAGGGGGCCTCGCACGAGGCGGCTTCCCTGGCCGGCCACCTGGGATTGGGCAAGTTGATCTGCGTCTATGACGACAACCGTATCAGTATCGAAGGCGACACTGCCCTGACGTATTCTGATGACGTGCTCGGGCGTTTCGAGGCCTACCACTGGCACGTGCAAAACTGCGGTGACAGGGCAAACGATCTCGGCGTCCTCAGCACCGCGCTCAGCAGCGCCCGAAAGGAAAGGTCACGGCCGTCGCTGATCATTGTGCGCTCTCACATCGGTTATGGCTCGCCCAACCGGCAGGACAGCAAAGAGGCCCATGGCGAGCCTCTGGGTGAGGAGGAAGTGAGGCTGACCAAGAGATTTTATGGTTGGCCGGACAATGAAATGTTCACCGTTCCAGACCCGGTGCTCGCCCACATGGGCCAGGCCGTTGAGCGGGGCGTGAAGCTGGAGGGGGAGTGGACCCAGATGTTCAGTGCCTACAAAGAAGCGCATCCCAGGTTGGCCGAGGCGTTCGAGACGGCGCTGCGCGGCGATCCTTCCCCGGGATGGGACGTTGATATCCCTGATTTTCATCCCGGCGATGGACCTATGGCTACCCGGGTGGCATCGGGCAAGGTGCTCAATGCCATTTCTGACAGAATCCCGTGGCTCATGGGTGGAAGCGCCGATCTGGGGCCGTCCACGAAGACACTGTTGAGTGGTACAGGGTACTTTGCCAGGGACAGCTACGGCGGGCGCAACATCGCCTGGGGAGTGCGTGAACACGCCATGGTGGCCTGTTGCTCGGGCCTGGCGCTCCACGGCGGCATCCGCTCCTATGCGGCCACATTCTTCATTTTCAGCGAGTATGCCAGACCTGCCATCCGCATGGCGGCGTTGATGAAGCTGCCGGTGATCTACGTCATGACCCACGACTCCATCGGAGTCGGCGAGGACGGCCCCACCCATCAGCCCGTCGAGCACCTGGCATCATTTCGGGCCATGCCGAATCTGTATGTCATTCGTCCTGCCGATGCCAATGAAGTATGCTATGCCTGGCGTGCTGCCATAAGCCGCAGAAACGGCCCGACAATGCTGGTGCTCACCAGGCAGGGGGTCCCAATCCTGGAACGGGGGGGGAAACTCGCCGGTGCAGCGGGTTTGCTCAAGGGCGCCTATATCCTGTCCAGAGAGAGGGGTATCACGCCAGATGCCATTCTCATGGCCTCGGGCTCGGAGGTGCACCTCATTGTGCAGGCCCAGGAACAACTGGCAGCGCAGGATATCGATGTGCGAGTGGTGAGCCTGCCGAGCTGGGAACTTTTTGAGGAACAGCCACAGAGCTATCGTGACGAAATGCTGCCGCCGGATGTCAACAAGCGCTTGGCCGTGGAGGCTGGAGTAGCGCAGGGCTGGCGCCAGTGGGTTGGGGACGCCGGGGATGTTATCGGTATGGAAAGCTTCGGTGCGAGTGCGCCTTTCAAAGAGCTTTTCAAGCAATACGGCTTCACCGTGGAAAATGTTGTCCGAAGAGTGAAAAGACTACTGGGGGAATAGATGCGCTGGTCCGCTTGTGCCTCATCTGTGACAAGAGAAGACTACCAGCGGACGTTTCGCCAGCAGGTGCCGTCTACTATGGGCTGCAAGAAAGGAGCCTCAAGCATGCACTCTCTCCTGCAACTGAGACAGTATGGACAGAGCTACTGGCTTGACAATCTCACGCGCCGGATGATCAATGACGGCGAACTCAAACGACGGGTCACGGAGAAGGGGCTTCGAGGTGTTACCTCGAACCCGGCAATATTCAACAAGGCCATCTCCGCAAGCGAGGACTATGATGAGCAAATCAGGGATCTGGTGGGCTCCAGGCTTCAGGTCCACCAGATCTATGAAGAGCTCGTGGTTACCGATGTACGGGACGCATGTGATTTACTGCGACCTGTCTACGATGAGTCGGAGGGGGTGGACGGTTTTGTCAGTCTCGAGGTTTCTCCGTACCTTGCCCATGATACCGAAGGGACAATGAGCGAGGCCCGGCGGCTTTACCATGCTGTGGATCGCCCCAATGTATTGATCAAAATTCCCGGGACCCCGGAGGGCACCCCCGCCGTTGAACAGATGCTCTACGAGGGAGTCAACGTCAACATTACCCTTTTGTTTTCGATTCAGAACTACGAGGCGGTGGCAGAGGCGTACATCAAAGCACTGGAAAGGCGTCGAGCCGCGGGAAGGCGCGTGGACAACGTTGCATCTGTGGCCAGTTTCTTCCTGAGCCGCATTGATGTACTCACGGATCAGCTCCTGGCTCATCGCTTTCGCTCAGGGCTGAAGGCAGAGCGGGGGTGCACGCCCGAGCAGTTGCTGGGCAGGCTCGGTATCGCCAGCGGCAAGCTGGCCTACCAGAGTTTCAAAAAGCTCCGTACCAGCGAGCGCTGGAAAGCACTGGAGAGAGAAGGCGCTCGAGTTCAGCGGCTGCTCTGGGCGAGCACCAGCAGCAAGAGTCCCCTGTACAGTGATGTCTACTACGTGGAGCCGCTCATAGGCCCCGACACGGTAAACACCATGCCCAGCGAGACCATTGCTGCCTTTGCCGACCACGGTGAGGTGATTGACCGTTCCGTGGAGATAGATGTGGAAGACTCTCGCCAGGTATTCACCAATCTCAAAGAGGTGGGGGTGAACCCCGAGCTCGTCACAGAACACCTGCTCAACGAGGGAGTGCAGAAGTTTCTTGACCCCTTCGACAAACTGATGGCGACCCTGGCGCAAAAACGCCAGCAGTTTCTCGGAAACAAATTGGCCCTGCAAACCGTGACTCTGGGCAAGGCCGGCGTCACAGTCCAGGCGGGCCTTGCCGCCCTCGACGGACGTCAGTTTGGGCGACGTATGGCCGAAGGCGACCCTTTTCTCTGGACATCGGTATCAGAGACAGCAGAGAAAATTGGCAACAGGCTTGGCTGGCTCAGGAGCATTGCTGGTTTTCGGGAGAAGGTGGATGAGATCGCCGGGTTCGCTGCCGGGATCAGGGAGGCGGATTTTCGCCACGTGGTACTGCTTGGTATGGGAGGCAGCAGTCTTTGTCCGGAGGTCTGCGCTGCAATTTTCGGTTCTGCTACCGGCTGGCCGCATCTGCTCGTTCTCGACAACACAGATCCTGCAGCGGTTCGCACGGTGGAGTCGCAGATTGATCTTGCGAAAACGCTCTTCATTGTCGCCAGCAAGTCGGGGACAACCACAGAGACCCTCAGCTTTTACAGGCATTTCTATGAACTTGCAGAAAAACGGCTTGAAAGGCCGGCGGGAAAACACTTTGTCGCCATTACCGATCCGGGTTCAGCCCTCGCCGTCGAGGCTGAAAGGAAGCAGTTCCGTCACTGGTTCGAGAACCCCGAAGACATCGGCGGCCGGTACTCCGCCCTGTCATGCTTCGGCCTGGTGCCCATGGCGCTGCTTGGTATGGATATCGGGCGGTTGCTGGATCGGGCCCTTGAGATGCAGACGAGCTGCGGTGCATACGTTCCGGCAGCAGCCAACCCGGCAGTGGAGCTAGGCACGGTGCTCGGATTGCTCCACCGGCAGGGTCGCGATAAGGTGAGCTTTGTCCTGCCCGAGTCGCTTGACGCTTTCGGATACTGGATCGAACAACTGCTTGCGGAGAGCACCGGCAAGCAAGGAGTGGGGCTGGTTCCGGTGGAGGGTGAACCGGTGGGATATCCCGGGGTCTACGCTGCGGACCGCGTCTTCGTCCATATGAGCACGGCGGAGGCTGAGGAGGCGTACACCGAACAGAAGCTCAGGGGCCTGGAGGAGGCGGGTCATCCCGTGGTACGCATTCAGCTCGGAGACAAGATCAACCTGGGTGCGGAGTTTTTCCGGTGGGAATTTGCCACCGCCACAGCCGGCGCGCTTCTGGAGATCAACCCCTTTGACGAGCCGAACGTCTCTGAGAGCAAGGAGAATACGCGCACCTTGCTCACCGAATGGAGAGAGAAAGGAAGATTCAATACGGACGATCCGCTGGTTGAGGAAAACGGCATAGCTGTCTACGGTGATCCGGTATCCCCATGGCTCGAGAACCTCAGTCGTGATTCCCTGGAGGCGTTTCTCGGGGGTTTCGTTGACCTGGCCGGGCCGCCTGACTACCTGGCTCTGTTAACCTATTTTCTGCGGACCCCGGAACGGCACAAGACCCTGCAAGCCCTCCGCGTGAGCCTGCGCGACCGGCTCAAAGTTGCTACCACCCTGGGTTATGGTCCGCGCTATCTCCACTCCACCGGGCAGCTCCACAAGGGTGGTCCGAACAGGGGTGTATTCGTTGTGATTACCGCCGAAGCCGATGAGGATACCCCCATCCCGGGAAGCGAATACGGGTTTGCCACCTTGCAGAGGGCACAGGCTCTTGGAGATTTTCGCTCCCTTATCAACAAAGATCGCCGGGTGATCAGGATTCACCTTGCGGGCGATCTTGACCATGGTCTCAGGGAAGTGGCACGTTGTATTTCATGAGTCAGGGTGCCTTCCTGCCGGCAGAGCTGTTGACGACCATCTGGATCTACTCAGAGAAATGCTTGATCCGGGCGATATCATTATCGACGGGGAAAATACCTATTATAAAGATGCGATGCGCCGGGCCGAGATGCTGTCAAGCAAAGGGATCCGCTATATGGATGTGGGTGTGAGGCGATTTATTCAGGCGTGGCGGCCTGGGCCAACGCCCTGAACACGGCCATCTGTACTGCGGAGGGATCGGCGCAGGTCATTTTGTCAAAATGGTGCACAACCACGGTTGTCTGTCTCTGGGTCCACTCCATTGCAATACCTAAGATGCAGGCAGCGCCCGGGCAGCGCCCTTTCCCCTCCCAAATGGAGATCCCTGCCCCCCCGGTCAATGAAAAATCGTCATACAACGGACGACTGACTTTACGCATTTCGCAGCTGCGGAAGTGGCTCAGGCCTTCCGCCAGTCGCTCGGAAGAGCCACCACGGCCGCCCGTTATCTGTACGGTGCCAGGTGTGTCCCAGTTTCAGCCCCATGGTTGAGGGAATACGTCCCCCGGCTTTGTTCTGACGGAGGGATAATTCTCCACGTTACCTTGACCGGGTGGGGGGGGTCGAATAGAATTAAAGAACTTTCCTTTACTTGGGCACAATCCACCAGGAACAGTCTTTTCAAGGAGGGGATCATGAGGGTAGCCGTACTGAGCGCCGTACTGGTACTGTTGTTTACTGTTCACCTCCAGGCAGCAGAGCTGAGCGGCGCGAGTGCCGGCTGCATGGACTGCCACGCAAGCATCGGCGCCGGGATGGTGGCCGCTTGGCAAAAGAGCCGACATGCCCTGTTCAGCCCGGCCGAGGCCCTGAAAAAACCAGAGTTACAGAGGAGAATTTCGGCAGAGCGCGTTCCGGCAGAGCTGGCTCAGAGCACTGTGGGCTGTGCCGAATGCCACACTTTGAATGCGGAAACGCACGGGGACACCTTTGAGCATAACGGCTACCAGGTGCACATCACTGTTACACCGCGGGATTGTGCTACCTGTCACCCGGTGGAGGTGGAACAATTCGGACGGAACCTCATGTCACACGCCTATGCGAATCTGCAAGAAAACTCCCTCTATAAAGATCTGGCCCGGACCATCAATGGGGTGCAGACTTTCGAGTCCGGCTCGATCACCCTTGGTCTCCCTGATGCGGCGACCGAAGCAGACTCCTGCCTCTCCTGTCATGGTACCGTTGTCAGTGTGGAGGGCGTTCAGGCCCGAGAAACCGAGATGGGGGAAATGGAGTTTCCCATTTTGCGCGGGTGGCCCAATGAAGGAGTCGGCCGGGTGAACCCCGACGGGAGCAAGGGTTCATGTGCGGCTTGCCATACCTGGCATCGTTTTTCCATTGAAATGGCAAGAAAGCCCTATACCTGTTCCCAATGCCACAAGGGTCCGGACGTTCCGGCTTACAAAGTCTATGAGGTGAGCAAGCACGGAAACACCTACGCGGCTCACGGCAAAGATTGGAACTTCGACAAGGTACCCTGGACAATTGGAAGGGACTTTACCGCCCCCACCTGTGCCGGCTGCCATGTCAGCCTGACAGTTACCCAGGAGGGTTATGTTGTGGCGGAGAGAACCCACCAGATGAACAACCGGCTTCCGTGGAGACTTTTCGGCTTGATCTATGCCCATGCCCATCCCACATCACCGGATACGACCCAGATCCGCAACAGTGCAGGGCTGCCCTTGCCCACTGATCTCAGCGGCGAGCCCGCCACTGCATATCTGATCAACACCGAAGAGCAGAACAAGCGCCGTGCGGTCATGCAGCGTGTATGTCTGGGTTGCCACAGCCAACAGTGGGTTCACGGGCACTGGGAGCGTTTTGAGAACACCATCAAGACCACGAACGAGATGTCCTTGACCGCCACCAAGATACTCCAGGAGGCATGGGATAGAGGAGCGGCACGGGGTCTGGCGCAAGGCGACAGCATTTTCAATGAGGCCATTGAAAAGAAATGGATGGAACAGTGGTTCTTTTTTGGCAACTCCACCCGGCTGTCTTCGGCCATGCTGGGCACTGATTACGGCGTTTTTGCTAATGGGCGCTGGTATATGGCGAAAAATATCCAGGAGATCCGCGACTGGCTGAAAGTGATGCTCGCTGGTGAGAATGCGATATCCCGGGGTGCTCAACGAGATAAACCATAGACAACAATGGAGGTGTGGGAATGGCTGAAATGTTGGAGATTTACAAGTGCGATGTCTGCGGTAACATCGTGGAGGTAGTGCATGCTGGCGAAGGGGAGCTGGTTTGCTGCGGCCAGCCCATGAAGCTCATGGTCGCGGGCACCGTGGATGCGGCAAAGGAAAAACACGTTCCGGTGGTGGAAAAAACCGACAAGGGCTACACGGTCAAGGTCGGAAGCGTCGCCCACCCCATGGAGGAAAAGCACTACATCGAGTGGATCGAAGTTGTCGCCGGGGGCAAAATGTATCGTCAGTTCCTGAAACCGGGACAGGTGCCCGAGGCCACGTTTGCCATCGAGGCGGACCAGGTCACAGCGCGGGAGTACTGCAATATACACGGACTGTGGCAAGCGTAGCACTATAAAAAGCTCCTGCGCCGTATGGCCGGGCACAACAAGGTGCATTGCAGGCAGGGGCAATTTGCCCCTGCTCGCAAGCACGCCAGGCGGGCCTTCGCCTGAAGGCCACCCGGGGACGTAACTTCCAGCGCTGGAAGGAGACGGCTGATGAGTCTGGACTTCAATGTTGATGAAATCTTGGAAATGGCGGAGCAGATCGAGGGAAACGGCGCTCGTTTCTACCGGAGAGCGGCGGAAATAGTTGAAAATGCCGATCTCCGCGCCTTGCTCCTCGATCTCGCCGCCTGGGAGACGGGGCACGAGAAGATCTTTGCGGGTATGCGGGCGGATTTGACCGAGCAGGAACGCCAGCCAAGAGTGTTTGATCCCGATGATGAAGCCTCTCTCTACCTGCGGGCGATGGCGGACGGGCACGTCTTCGATGTCCGGGTGGATCCAGCATCTCTTTTGAGCGGAGAAGAAACGGCGGAAGAGATTTTGCGCCTGGCCATCGGACACGAAAAGGATTCCATCGTTTTCTACCTGGGACTCAAAGAGATAACCCCGGAGAAGGGGGGCAGACAGAGAGTTGATGAGATCGTCAAGGAAGAGATGCGGCACATCGGCTTTCTCAACAAACAGATAGCGGCACTGCGGCGATGAGTTCAATTGATCCGGCTGAGGCTATAGACGCAAGAGTGATCTGAGTGTGGGTATCGGCGGCGACACAGGGCAAGGCCTGGCTGCAAGGCGATTGCTGGATTGTGGTCAACCAGAGCTATCCAGGAGGACGGCATGAGCGAGCCGTACAGGGCAGTAAAAGTGAGCGACCATGTGTACTGGGTGGGGGCAATCGATTGGGGGATCCGTGATTTCCACGGCTATTCCACTGATCGCGGCACCACCTACAATGCCTATCTGGTTCTGGCAGATACCATCACCTTGATAGACACCGTAAAGGCCCCATTCAAAGCCGAGCTGCTTGCGCGGATCGCCGCGGTGGTGGATCCCAGAGAAATCCGCTACATTGTCTCGAACCATTCGGAGATGGACCACTCCGGCTCGCTTGTAGAGGTCATGGAGGCGGTGCAGCCGGAAAAGGTGTTTGCCTCGGCCATGGGGGCCAAGGCCCTGGCTGAGCATTTCCACCTGGAACAAGACATTGTAGCGGTAAAGAACGGCGAGAGCCTCAGCCTGGGAAACGCGAATCTGACCTTTATGGAGACTCGCATGCTACACTGGCCGGACAGCATGTTCAGCTACCTTGCAGAGGACCGTCTGCTTTTTTCTCAGGACGGCTTCGGTATGCACCTGGCGACCAGCGAGCGCTTCGCTGACGAGATTGATGAGAGTATCCTGGAATACGAGGGAGCGAAATATTTTGCCAACATTTTGCTGCCCTTCTCTCCTCTGGTGACCAAGCTCCTCGACAAAGTGAGCAAGATGGACATGGCCATCGAGACTATCGCCTGTGACCACGGTCCCATCTGGCGCAGCGACCTCGCCAGGATTCTGGATTGGTACGCCACCTGGGCAGCGCAGGCGCCGACCATGAAAGCCGTGGTTGTCTATGACACCATGTGGCAGAGTACGGCCAAGATGGCAGCAGCCATCGCCGAGGGGCTGATGGCAGGTGGTGCACAGACCAGGCTCTTACCTCTCAAGTCCAGTCACAGGAGCAGCGTTGCCACTGAAATCCTGGATGCAGGAGCACTCCTGGTGGGATCTCCAACGATGAACAACAACATGTTTCCCACCGTAGCGGATGTGCTGACGTACCTCAAGGGATTGAAACCCCAGAACCTCATTGGCGCGGTCTTCGGTTCCTATGGCTGGAGTGGTGAGGCGGTTGGCCAGATCCGGGACGTGCTGGAAGGGATGAAGGTGGAACTGGTGGGGGAC
This sequence comes from Syntrophobacteria bacterium, assembly GCA_046538315.1. Taxonomy (GTDB): domain Bacteria; phylum Desulfobacterota; class Syntrophobacteria; order BM002; family BM002; genus JBKHJD01. Next base: position 258 of record JBKHJD010000021.1, on the reverse strand, counting down.
CCGCTGCGGGTGAAGTATGTTCCGGGAGGAGATGCTTTCCAGCGGTGCTTTGAGCTCGGACGCCGCGTTGCCGAGAGGCTCAAAGAGCGATGTGAGAAACAGTAATTTCCTCGTGGCGCCACGTGGAAGGCTTCAAGAAAAGAATTGGCTCGTCCGGCCGCAACGAAATCGTACTCAGAAGAGATCCGTCTTCACGTACGAAGAGGGAGGTGAGAAACATGGCGAATACCTGGAAATGCAGCAGCTGCGGCTATACCC
>JBKHJD010000264.1:0-3214 GCA_046538315.1 Syntrophobacteria bacterium | reverse complement strand
CCCCGGGACGGACTCGAACCGCCGACTAAGTGGTTAACAGCCACCCGCTCTACCAGCTGAGCTACCGGGGAATAGTGTCAGTTTCTTTATAGCGAAGATAGTGCGCGTGTCAACCAGAAATCAGCCGAGCGCCTCCCTCTCCCTTTCCTGTCCGCACAAAGCTAGCAACCGGTCGTAGTCCCTGTCCACTTTGTCTTGAATGTAGGCGATGTCTTCTTCGGTGAGGTGGCGGAAGCGGCGCTGCAGCTGGAAGTACGTACTCACCGGTTTGGGTTTGGTAATCCGGCGTGACAGCTTCCAGGTCCCGTCGATCACCTCGTATAGAGGGAAGATCTTGGTCTGTACCACCAGGCGGGCGGCCTGAATTGAATCCTCTGGAGCGCAGCGCCACCCGGTGGGGCACGGCGAGAAAATATGCAGGTAAGCTGGACCGGTCACCTGCGATGCCTTTCTGACCTTGTTCATCAAATCCAGGTAATACGCCGGTGAGGCGGTGGCCACATAAGGAATATCATGCGCTGCCGCGATGGCCGGCATGTTCTTTTTCCAGGTTTTCTGGCCGATGCTTTTTCTGCCCGGAGGCGAGGTGGTGGTCATCGCCCCGTAAGGGGTGGCACTTGAGCGCTGTATGCCGGTATTCATGTAGGCCTCGTTGTCAAGACATACATATACGAAATCGTGACCTCGTTCCAGTGCTCCGGACAGGGCCTGGATGCCGATGTCGGCAGTGCCGCCGTCGCCGGCGATGGCCAGAAAGGTGATTTTGTCTCCCTCCTTGAGCTTCCCCTTGCGGACCATCGCCTTGTAACCAGCCTCCACTCCGCTGGCAACCGCCGCGGCATTCTCGAAGGCCACGTGCAACCAGGGAACGCGCCACGCACTTTGAGGATAAGGCGAGGATATAATCTCCATGCAACCTGTGGCGCTTACCACAATCACATCATTGCCCAGGGCCTTCATCACCTGGCGCAGGGCCAGAACCTCCCCGCATCCCTGACAGGCCCGGTGCCCGGGGGCCAGCGGCTCTTCCGCCGGAAGTTTCTTGGGACTGATCTTCTTGAAATTTTTCAATTCCTCGGTGGCGCTCCTCATTATTCCCTCACATTGATGATAGTATAGTCCGGTTTGAGGTTGTCAGCGGCAGCTGCCTCAAGGCCGTCGGCCATTTCCACGAAGTTTTCAACGGTTACATCACGGCCGGAAAGCCCTGCAATGTAATTCCAGATGTAGGGCCGCTCGGGCTCATCGTAGAGGGCGGCCTTGATCTCCGTGGCCAGAGGCCCGCCGGCACCATGGAGGCCCAGGGCCCGATCCACCACAGCGATCTGCCTGGCGCCCCTCAGTGCCGCAATCACCTCCTCAAAGGGAAACGGGCGCCACAGCCTCAACCGCACCAGCCCCACGTTCTTGCCGTCTGCACGCATCTTGTCCACTGCGCTTAGCGCCGTCTCGCTGATGCTTCCCATGGTGACCAGCAAGATCTCCGCCCCCTCGGTGCGGTAGGTCTCCACCGGCCTGTAGTAGCGGCCGAACATATCGCCAAATTCCTGCCAGGCCTCCAGGATCACCTCCTTGGCGTACTTGATCGCCTCGTCCTGAGCCTTCTTGGCCTCGGTGTAAACTTCCGGCATCCCCACGGGGCCCATGGTGACCGGCCGCGCCGGATCCAGCCGCATCTTCGGCCTGTAGGGCGGCAAGTAGCGGTCAACCTCTTTTTGTTCAAAAATCTCAACTGGTTCAATAACGTGGGTTAGCGTAAAGCCGTCCAGGTTGACGATCACCGGCAATAGCACCCGATGGTCCTCTGCCACCCTGAAGGCATGCAGCGTCAAATCGAAACTCTCCTGGCCGTTTTCAGCTACAGTCTGTATCCAGCCGGTGTCCCGGCTCATCATCAGATCCGAGTGGTCGTTCCAGATGCTGATCGGACCCGAGAGGGAGCGATTGGCCACTGCCATCACAATAGGCAGGCGCAGGGCCGGAGCGATGTAGCAGATTTCAAGCATGAGGGCCAGTCCCTGGGAACTGGTGGCGGTAAAGGTGCGGGCGCCCGCCGCCGAAGAGCCGCAGCAGGTACTCATTGCCGAGTGCTCCGATTCCACCGGAATGAACTCCGCGTCCAGCTCCCCGTCCGCCACCAGCTCCGACAGATGCTCGACGATGTGAGTCTGGGGCGTAATGGGGTAGGCGGCAATCACATCCACATTAGCCAACTTCACCGCCTCACTCAATGCAAGAGAAACCTCAATGCCAACCCGTTTTGCCATAACTACTCACTCTCCTCTACCATGGTGATGGCCTCCGCAGGGCATTCCCGGGCACAGATTCCACACCCCTTGCAGTAATACAAGTTGGCCACGTAATAGCCCTCTTCATTTTCCGTATAAACCATATCCGGGCAATACATATAACACATACCACATTTTGTGCATTTCTCGTAGTCTACTACGGGTCGCTGTGTGCGCCAGTCTCCGGTCTTCAGTTCGCTGGAACTGCCCGGTTTTACAATTGCGCATCCCAGGGCCAATTCCTTCCAGCTAACAATCCCTGTCTCTTTGGCCACTGCTCACTCCTCTATCACCGTCTCTTCATGGGCGCGTTGAAAGGCCTGAATGTTCTTGTTCGCTATGCGGCCGAACCGTTCCCGAAGGGGCCCCTCCATGGCGGAGACCGGTAGCAAATTGTTCGCCTTCAACATTGCTCCCAGCATGGTCGTATTGGTAATGGGAACGCCCATGCTTTCCATGGCGATCCGGGTGGCATCCACCAGAGCCAATTTTGCCTTGATGCCGCTGGCGGCGCGAATTTCTTCGGCGCCCTTGGCTGTATTGAGCACTACAACTCCGTCTTTCTTCAACCCCGCTGTCACATCCACAATGTCAAGGAGGCTGGCATCCAGGACTACAACGATATCTGGTTCGTAAATCTTTTCCCGGGTCCGGATGGGCTCATCGCTCACTCGTACAAAAGCCATAACCGGCGCACCCCGCCTTTCCGGGCCGAAGCTAGGAAATGCCTGAGCGTACTTGCCCTGCTCAATTGCTGCCAACGCAGTGAGCTCGGCAGATGTTACCGCACCTTGGCCCCCCCTTCCATGAAACCTGATCTCGATCATCTTGCCTGCCCCCTCACCCCAAACCTATCATTTTCCATTTCCAGGACGAACACGAGAAGTTGCATTGCTTCGGTTTGGAATTTCTACTCAAGGTAAACC
>JBKHJD010000263.1:0-3248 GCA_046538315.1 Syntrophobacteria bacterium | reverse complement strand
GGTGTACGGCCTCGCAATTGCCCGGCACGTCGATCCAGTGGAAAAGAAGCCGCTGTTCCACTTCCAACCCGGGACGCGGACGTATTCCATCGCCACGGTCGGGTGTAACTTTCGTTGCCTGTTTTGCCAGAACGCGGACATCTCTCAGATGCCGCGCGATATCAAACGCGTTACGGGTGAGACATTTCCACCAGAGGACGTGGTGAGCGCTGCCCGCCAGAGCGGCTGTTGCTCCATTGCCTATACGTACACTGAACCGACCATTTTTTTCGAGTACGCCTTTGAGACGGCGAAGCTGGCGCAGGCGGCCGGCCTGAAAAACATCTTTGTTACGAATGGTTACATGACCCCGGAAGCGCTGGATCTCATCCGGCCTTATCTGGATGCCGCCAATGTGGATTTAAAAGCCTTCACCGAGGAGTTCTATAAAGAGCAGTGCAGTGCCAAACTCGCCCCTGTTCTGGAGTCTTTGCAGAAACTGAAGGCCATGGGAGTGTGGCTCGAGGTGACCACCCTCATCATTCCTACTCTCAACGACAGCGACGGCGAACTCGAACAGATTGCCCGGTTCATCAAGGAAGAACTGGGGCCTGAAGTTCCCTGGCATGTGAGCCGCTTCCATCCCACCTACCGGCTCACGAATATCCCGAGTACGCCTGTGAGCACAGTCAGACGGGCCCTGGAGATTGGTTTCCGGGCAGGGCTTCAGTATGTCTACACGGGCAATGTACCTGGAGAGTCGGGGGAGAAAACCATCTGTCACCACTGCGGTCAGGTGCTCATTGATCGATTCGGCTTCTCGACCCGTGACTACGGCATCCAAAATGGCCGCTGTCTCCATTGCCAGACCCCGGTGGCGGGGGTGGGGATGTAGAGGCAGAGTCCAGCCTTCGACCGGCTCAGGCAAGGTGCGGCGCACAGCGTCGGGAAAACTAGGCACTGGGCAGTAAGCACTAGGCACCGAAATAGATGTTTTCAGATTATTCATTGTAGTGCCTAGTGCCTACTGCCCAGTGCCTAGTGAACAAGGGGGGCATCAAGATGGAGAGGAGAGACTGGCAGCGCCGGCTTGCCGGCCACCGCGAGCGGCTGCGACAGAAGTTCCTCGCTCACGGTCTGGAAAAGCTCACCGACGAAGAAACCATCGAACTCCTTTTGACCCTGACAACACCGCGGCGGGACTGCAAGCAGGCCGCTCGAGAGGCCTTGCGGGATTTCAAGGGACTGGCCGGGGTGCTGGAGGCCCCCGTTGACGAGCTCCAAAAAATTCCCGGCATTGGCCCGAAGAATGCTCTGGCCTTGAAGCTGGTACATGAGACAGCCCGCAAATTCCTCCAAGAGCGCCTGGTGGGCCGCGAATTTCTCTCCACCTCGAAAGAGGTGTACGAGTACCTGATCCACTCTCTTCGGGATCTGAAAAAGGAGGTCTTCAAGGTTATCTTCCTTAACGGCCGCAACGAGGTGATCCAGGTGGAAACCCTCTTCGAGGGTAGTCTCACCTCAAGCGCAGTGTATCCGCGGGAGGTAATCAAGAGCTCTCTGGAGCACCATGCAGCAGCTTTGGTCTTCGCGCACAATCATCCCTCTGGAGATCCCGCACCATCAGCCCAGGATTTCGCCATTACCCGTGACCTTTTCCTGGCCGGAAAGATCATGGGAATCCAGGTGCTGGATCACCTGATCATCGGGGAAAATCGCTACTACAGCTTTGCCGACCATGGCCACATCCGGACATGGGAGAATCAATTCGGCCAGGAACCGCAGGTGATTCTGAAGACCCTGTCGCAAAAAGCTCCAGTTGGCTGATCTCTGAAGCTGAGGGTATGAAAACATAGGTACAACGGACTACTGACGAGCGGTAGTGGCCGGCTGACGTACTTACTTTGCCCTGGTTCCGAAAACAAGACTCAGTAACTCCCCAGGATTTTGAGAAACTCGGTTTTTTCCGCCAGTTGCGCCATTACAGGTTGAAGTTCCACCGACTCGATATCAGCTTCCAGGTCCACGTAAAACATGTACTCCCAGGGTTTGCCGTGAATGGGCCGCGATTCCAGTTTGACCAGGTTGATCCCGTTTTCAGAGAAGACCTTCAGGGTTTCATACAGGGCCCCTGGTTCGTTGCTGGTGGAGTAGATGACCGATGATTTTTTCCCCGGGCCGTTGGCCACCTTGTGCGCAGCGATAATCACGAAGCGGGTATAGTTTCTGGCGTTGGTCTCTACTCCCTCTTTGAGTACAGCGAGACCATAGAGCACCGCGGCTTGCTTCGCGGCTATGGCAACTTCCTGAGGATTGCCTGCTTCCTTGACCCGGCGCACCGCGGAGGCGGTGTCTCGGGCCGCGACCAATTCAACCTCCGGATAACTCTTGAGGAAATCACGGCACTGTTCAAAGACCTGCGGGTGAGAGATGATCCGTTTGATTTGCCCGAGCTCTGTACCCGGGTGCCCGATGAGACTGTGGATGATGCGCAGGGTTATCTCGCCGATGATTCTCACATCGTATTCGAGGAGCAGGTCATAGTTTTCATGAATGCTTCCTGTGAGCGAGTTCTCCAGAGGGATTACCCCGAAATCGGCCTCACCGTTGTTGATCTGCTCGAACACGGCCCGGAAAGAGGGGACTGGATCGATCTTTACCTCCCTGCCAAAGAACTGGCTGGCGGCCTTGTGGGCAAAGGCCCGCAGTTCACCGGCAAACACTGCACGTCTCTGACTGCCGTTTCTGACCGAGGCCACGGGCCGCACGGCAGTGGCTTTTTCCAGGTAAGCGAAATCCAATTGTTTGCCCACCACCGGCGCTATCACGTAGAGATCGCGCATAAGCTGCTCAAACTGCTCCGGGTAGAGGCTCTGGGGGCCGTCGGAGAGCGCATTGTCCGGATCGTGGTGGACTTCGATGAGCAAACCGTCCGCACCGGCGGCAACGGCCGCGCGCGCCATGGGACTGACCTTCTCGCGGATTCCGGTGGCGTGGCTGGGATCGATGACCACCGGCAGATGAGTGAGCTTTTTAATGATCGGAATGGCGGAAAGATCCAGGGTATTGCGGGTGTACCGTTCAAAGGTTCGAATGCCTCGTTCACAGAGAACAAGCTGCTCATTACCCTCGGAAAGAATGTATTCGGCGGACATCAGCCATTCTTCCATGGTAGCCGACAGGCCCCGCTTGAGCAAAACCGGCTTGCGGATGCGGCCTGCGCTCCGGAGCAGCTCGAAGTTCTGCATGTTGCGAGCACCGATCTGCAC
>JBKHJD010000262.1:0-3253 GCA_046538315.1 Syntrophobacteria bacterium | reverse complement strand
GACATATCCTGACCAGTAACCATGTGGTGGCGAAAACCGACAAGATCGAGGTGACTCTCAGTGACAGCCGAACCCTCAAAGCCGAGATCGTCGGCCGTGACTCTATGACCGATCTGGCGCTGATTCAGATTGAAACCGAGGATCAGATAAAACCGCTGTCACTGGGAGATTCACAGGAACTCAAAGTGGGTGACTGGGTAGTGGCCATCGGCAATCCATTCGGCCTCGGCAACACAGTAACGGCTGGCATTGTCAGCGCTACCTACCGCCAGCTCGGAGCATACGACGAATTTATCCAGACCGACGCCCCGATAAATCCGGGCAACAGTGGGGGCCCGCTCCTGAATACCAAAGGAGAGGCCGTGGGAATCAACACGGCCATCTTCTCCCAAAGCGGCGGCAACATCGGCATTGGTTTCGCCATTCCTATCAATACCGCCAGAGAGCTCATTCCTGAACTCAGGGAAGGAAATGTTATCAGAGGCTGGTTGGGCGTGGTCATTCAACCGGTCACCCCTCAGGCCAAAGCCAAGCTGGGATTGGAAAAGGATCACGGAGCTTTGGTCCTGGGCGTAAGGGAAAACAGTCCGGCAGCGGAGGCAGGAATCAAGCCCGGAGACGTGATCACGGCCTATGACGGCAAACAGATCAAAGAGTCGACTCGGCTACCCCGGTTGGTAATGGAAACCCCGGTGGGAGAAGAGGTTGCTGTAAAGATTCGCCGCCAGGGCGAGGAGAAAACCTTGCAGGTGGAGATCGGCAAGCGCAATCCCTAGCATTCTCTGGAAATCCTGCATCTTCATGGCCATCGTGAACAATTCCTAACGCTTGTAACTTTTGAACCTTGAACCCTGAACCTGGAAAGAAAGCGAATGGCAATTGGCACCTCCGTGTCCACCTATCTACGATCTAGAGTGATCATATGAGTAGCGCAGGAGATGCAGGGGTCGTAGGCACGAACAAGCATCTCCAGCTTGAGCCTGATGGTGTCGTCATCCTCGCCGGCGATTTCAGGAACAAAGGCCCGCATGTCCTCCTCGATGTTGGCCAGATTCTGGGCGGTAGGAATCACGTGGTTTGCCGCCAGACATCTACCTTTGGCGTCGTATTCGTACTCATGGAACAGAGTCCCCCGGGGGGCTTCCACCGCTCCAACCCCGATGCCGGCCTGGGGCTCAACCTGGATCTGTTCACCCGTGATGGTTTGTTCCATCAGCCTGTCGATCAGCTCGATACTTTCCTCTACGCAGTGGACGCACTCCACCACTTGAGCGAGTGTTATAAAAAAGGGGTTGAAACAGGGTGCCGACAGGCTGAGATCTTCAGCTGTTTGCTTTGCCCTTGGCATGAGCTGATCAAAGTTGATATTCAGCCGGGCCAAGGCGCCCACCATGTACCGGGAACCATGCCAGCAGGCGTGCTTGGCGGTGGAATGTGGGACCAGGTATTCTTCAATGGCCTGCCGGTAGTTCTCTACCATCATGCTGTTTCCTTTACTGGAATGAACTACACCATCGTAGAAGGCATAATGATCCGGGTGTTTGAGGCATACGTATTCGGTTTCCCGCTCGAATTCGGGCAGATTGATCCCTCGCAGAAGCTTTACTGTTGCCTCGAAATCGTCGGCGCTTTCCGCCAGCCGTTCCCGCATAGCGGCCAGCTCAGCCTCTGCCTGGACAAAGCTGAAACCGCCCACTTTCATCCCCACCGGATGAGTGTGCCTTCCCGCTACCGCTCGGCACAGATCGTACCCCAGCCGTTTCAATCTTATGGCCCTGTGGAGAATCTCGGGATTTATCTCCTTCAAAGGAAAAACGCTCGGCACTCCGAGAAAATCAGGACCTGCGAGGAAATAGATGTGCAAGATGTGGCTGCTTAGAATCTCACCATGGAAGGCAAGCCGCCGCAAAAGCTCTGTTTGCAGAGAAATCTCCACACCCAGGGCCGCCTCGGTTGCCTTGAGGGCTGCGCATCTGTGCGCCACAGCACAGATGCCGCAGATGCGGGAAGCCATGTGCGCAACCTCTTCATAATGATAGCCGCGCAGGAAGGCTTCGAAAAAGCGGGGAGCTTCCACAATGGGAAAACGGACCTCTTCGAGCGCTCCATCCCGGATCTCAACCACCAAATCGCCGTGGCCTTCCACCCGCGTAAGGTGGTGGACCTTAATGCTCTTGTTTGCCGCCATCGCTTTCGAAGTCCTTGAGGTGCAGTTCAGGCCAGTTATTGTACAGGGCAAACTTGGCAAGAATTTCCTCGTGGCCCAGCCGGTGCCGGGAGGCAACAGCAGCCATAAGGCTGTGAAGCCGGTCACCGGTCAACACCTTTGCCGCCGCCGCCAGGTTGGCTTCGTCCATCAACCCCCGACATCCCTGGCAGGGCTCGCCGTAGCTGGTGCATATGGCATTGCAGCCACAGCGGGTTACCGGTCCCAGGCAGACCAGACCTTTTTCGTAAACACACAAGTTATCATTCAGCTTGCACTCCACACATACCGGTTGATTGGGAGGTGAGTACTCCTGGCCCGTGAGAATATGTTTGAAAACAGTAGCGAACTCCGGCAGACTCACAGGGCACCCCTGGACCTGATAGTCTACCTCTACCACTGCAGTGACGGGACGTGCCTCAATGCTGTCGAAGGATTGACCTTCTTTCCCGTAGACAAGTTCCAGGCACTCTTCAACCGACCACTTGTTTTTCAAAGCGTTGTGACAACCGATGCTGGCGCACGCCCCCAGAGAAACCACTATGTCAGCCGTTTTTCGAATGCGTTTGAGACGCTCCACATCCTGCTGCCGGGTGATACTGCCCTCACAAAAAGCGATGTCGTAGTCGTCAGCCGCTTCTGACATCACCTCCCGCCAGGCCGCCACCTCCACCAGTTCCACCATGTCCAGCAACTCGTGATCCAGTTCGAGGACAGTAAGCTGGCATCCTTCGCAGCAAGCAAAGTCGAAGAAGGCTATTCGCGGTTTACCTTTCCACCTCATGTATCAACCCTCAATCCTGTTCCCTGTCGGGCGTCCACACCTCCACCGCCTCTGTGTGTCCCAACAACTGGGAGTAGCGAAACACAGGGCCGTCCTGACATACATAGAGATCGTTGAGCTGACAGTGGCCGCACTTGCGGATACCGCATTTGAAGTGCCTCTCGAGCGAGAAATAGATATGGTCCTCGCTCATTTCTTTTTTAAACAGCTCCGCCGCCACAAAGCGGTACATCACCGGCGGTCCTACCACTACGGCCCTGGTG
>JBKHJD010000261.1:0-3257 GCA_046538315.1 Syntrophobacteria bacterium | reverse complement strand
GTTATTGAGGCCGTGAAGGGAAGCGACTTCTGCATCCTGGTGACCGAACCCACTCCATTTGGCCTCAATGACCTCAAACTGACGGTGGAAGTGGTTCTGGAACTCGGTATCCCATCCGGGGTGGTGATCAATCGCTCTGACATCGGTGACCAGGAGACAAAAGATTTCTGTGAGGGCAGGGGCATACCGCTATTGATGGAGATTCCCGAAGACCGGCGTATAGCAGAGGCATACTCGCGCGGTGACATGATCATCGATGTGCTTCCCGACTACAAAGCGAAGTTCCAGCAGCTCTTTGCAACTATCCAAGGATACGGTAACGGGAAAGAAAGGGTAATTTCGTGAAGGAGATAGTGGTCGTCAGCGGCAAGGGGGGTACCGGAAAGACCTGCATCACGGGCAGCTTCGCTGCTCTGGCCAGCAACAAGGTAATGGCCGATGCTGATGTGGACGCAGCGGATCTTTTTATCTTGCTGGAACCGAGCATTCGCAGGCGGGAGTCTTTCCGGGGCGGCTACACTGCCTTTATAGACAGGGAAAAATGTGTGGAATGCGGTGAATGCCTGGAACTCTGCCGGTTTGATGCCATCAGTCCAGACTACGTGGTGGACAAGATTGACTGCGAGGGCTGCGGAGTGTGTGCCCACTTCTGTCCGGCGGAAGCCGTGGAGATGAGGCAGAACATCTGCGGTGAGTGGTATGTGTCGGATACCCGGTATGGTCCGTTTGTCCACGCCAGGTTGGGCATTGCCGAGGAAAACTCCGGGATGCTGGTTACCGTTGTCCGGCACAACGCGAAACTGATTGCCGAGGAAAAGAACCTGGATCTGATCATCGTCGACGGCCCTCCCGGGATCGGTTGTCCGGTGATCGCAGCAATCACCGGTGCCAGCCTGGTTTTCATTGTCACAGAGCCAACGCTGTCCGGCCTCCATGATATGCAGAGGGTCGGGAGCCTTGCCAGGCACTTCAACATTCCTGCCGCAGCCTGTATCAACAAGTACGACCTCAACATTGAGATGAGTGACAGAATCCGGGGATACTGCGAGGAGAGCGCTGTTCAGCTTCTGGGTATGATTCCCTACGATCCCGTGGTCTCCAAGGCCCTGGTGGAGAAAAAGATCGTGGTTGAATACAGCAACGGCAGAGTTGCGCAGGAGACAGAGAACATCTGGTCGGCTCTGACCGACATACTCGATGCAGGTGGCAGGGAGAGCTAGAACCATGGGGCTTCAACAAAAGGTCGAGGAGAATCTGCGCCAGGTACTGGACCCCGGGACCGGCATGGATGTAATGAGCATGAAGCTGGTTCGGGACCTGAAGGTGGAGGAAAGCGGCACGGTGAAGCTGACCTTCCGTCCCTCCTCCTTATTGTGCCCTCTGGGATTTCAGCTGGGAATCAGTATCAAGGAGGCGATCCAGGCTGTATCCGGGGTGAGCAGTGTAGAGGTGAATGTGGACGGCTTCGCTCATGCTGAGCAGTTGAAAAAGATTCTGGCAGAGCTGGACGGCTGCTAACCATGAGTTACCGACTGCGGGGGGAATGATGCCTATCTTTGAATACCGGTGCCGCGATTGTGGTGCAATTCAGGAGGTTCTTGTCACCTCCGCCGCTTCCCTTGCCAGTATACGCTGCAATCGCTGCGGCAGCATACGGCTTGAGAAGCTTCTATCCGCAGCAGCGGTTGTGACAACGAGCAATCTCCGGCACTCGGGTCGTACTTGCTGCGGTCGCGAGGAGCGCTGCGATTCTCCTCCCTGTTCCTCGGGAAGCACGTGTGGACGCAAGCTCGAGTAGACTTCATCGGAAAAACCGAGCTATAGCCCCTGGGCAAAGCCCGCGAGTTTTGAAAGGCCCTGAAGGTAGGCAAATCGCTTGTTCCCAAGAGCCTCGAGGTAAAAGCTCCGGGCTACGTTCTTCCCAGCGCTGACGCGGATATCATCGTCACCCGGGCCAGTACACTCCAGGAGTTGCGGGAGGAGATCCGGGAAAATCATCCTTGAATCTTTTCCTATAATAACGTACTATACTGCCAGTTTTACCCGAGAAAAACCCACTCAACCCTTACCCTGAAGCCCTGGAGGACAACGATGGAACAGTTCGAGGAGGTCTGCTATACAAGAGAAGGGGCGATAGAAAAATCCATAGAGATCGAGCACAACAGCTTTAACATCTACCGCAAGGCATACGAGATCGTTGAGGACCGACGGGCCAAACAACTGGTCAAAGAGCTGGCATTGGAAGCGCTCGAGCACAAATATACCCTGGAAAAGGCATACTTCGAGGAGGAAATTGCCCTCCACGATGCCGGCATGGAAGAAGGCCCCAGCATGCACCTTACGCTCCTTTTAGAGGAAAGGTCCCTGGAGTCGGCTACCACTTCCCAGGACATTATGATCCACGCGATCCACCATGAGAAACGCACCGTGGATTTCTACGGCAAAATGGCGCAGGAATGCGCCGGCGCTCCCATGGAGAGTATGTTTAAAAGATTGCACCAGGATGAATCCAAACATCTCGCCCGCCTGGAGGAACTGTACGAAAGCATCTACATGCCGGAGATGTAGGGGGGTCTCTGCCCGCAGCCCTCGATTGTCCGTTGTATAAAGGGCGGGGTGGGGCTTTGCAGGTCGAGGAGTGTGGGCACGGGGAAAACTGAACTGCCGAGGCACAACAGACAACTTCCAGTACCTGCCCTCTGGAGCCTTTCCTGCCAGATAGCCGTCCCCGGCGGGACCTGCAGTATGAGAAAGACTCCTGGAGGAGCTGGACGCCATGGCTGTGGCGGCTGAGTCTTTTCAATTTTCATCCCGATGAGTCGGGGTGGATCACTTGCAATTCGGCCGAAGGCGGTTGCAGGCCCCCTTCAGATTTCCAATCAGGGCAGTTTTTTCCGTCCCCCCTTTTGCGTCCATTCCCGACTCCCGTTTCCGTGCTGGCAGTTTACTGGCGTTCGGTTGCCGGTGGCAGTGGCCGCTGGAGGTGTTCTCCGCCAAGAAGCCCACGGTTCGGGTTGATTCCGCTTGAACGATCCTTATCATTACGGATGAACACCTGTTGCGGTTCCACGAAAGGCCTTGATGAGTTGTAGCCAGAGGATTTTTTTCTTGCTGAGCTGTATGCTGACGATACCTGTGTTGCTGTGCCTGCCGGCAGCAAGCGCAACGGCTCCCCTGCCCCGCCACAATATAACGGTCTCCTTCGACCTCGCCGAGCACCGCATCTACGGCACTGTGGATGCCACCCTTCCCCAGGG
>JBKHJD010000020.1:0-15086 GCA_046538315.1 Syntrophobacteria bacterium | reverse complement strand
GTTCAGACTTGAGCTCCTCGACCTCTTGCTTGTACTTATCTGCTTCTTCCTTGTACCTGGTGGTTTCATTGGTGTCCATGGACGGCGAGATCTCTTGCTCCTTTTTGCCAAAATAGGGAAGCTTGTCTTTCACCTCATCAAAACCAAGGTAAGCGGCAATGGCGCCGCCGAATAGAAGCATCACCGGAAGTGCTCCGGCAAGCAGCTGCAAAAATGGAACCCACCAGATGAGTAGCAGAATGAGCCCTACTACCACTGCGACAATACCGCCGATAAAGACCGCCATGCCATCTCCTCCTTGTTCCTGAAAGCAACGTATTGGTCGCCGCCTGCGAAGCGATTCAGGAAATCAGCACCTTATCTCCCTGAGCGCACAAAAAACGCCTTCCATATACCATGGGCCTTCAGGAATTGCAAGTTAATTTTACTTGGTCGTGAGAATGGACCCAAATGTCTCCAGATGATGAGGGTAAACGTTCAAAGCTACCCCTGGAAATCGACGCACTCTGGTCACACAGGGGCACAGCTCGCGTCGTTTTTTAGACCAACGGCCGGCCGCCCGAGGTGCATCCACCAGGTTTTCCTCGGCCGAAGGTCGGTAAACTCTTCCTTTGGAGCTGGGTGCGGAGCAAGTTCGGAAGTGCAGAACTCCAGACCATGTCCAAGAATAAAAGTTATGGACTTAAGGATGCAAGGCAAAACCAGGATGAGTCCACTTCATATCACAAAAATTTCTTTACAAGTACAATTTTTGCTTATATACTCGAACGGACAGTAAGGATACAAGCGGTGGAGTGCACCGCGCGTTTCAGGCAGGACATGGTTGTCTAAAGTATTTTGTCAATCCATGGACCAGGAGTGGTGCTTATGGATAACCCGGCAAAGAAGGGTGTGAAATCCGAGGCGGACATCGCCGAAGAGGCAAGGAGAAAGAAAGAGATCCTGGATAAGGTAGCGCAGTCCAACCTGCCCACAAAGACCATTCTTAAAGAGTTGGGCATCTCTAGATCTACGTATTACAGTTGGCTGAAGCGTTACGAAGAGGAGGGAGTGGACGGCCTTATAGACAGCCGTTCATTGGCCAGGCAAGAAGAGGCAGAGGAAAAAGCGACGCCGGCACCGGAAGAAGTGGAAGCCGAGGCCGCTGAACCCTTGCGTGAAGCGGAAAGTGCCCGGGAGGAAGTGTCCGAACTCCCGGCAGTTGGACAGACGCTACCGGAGGGGAAGGAAACGGTTGCTGAAGCACAAAGACCAGAGAAGACAGATGTGAAGGAGGCGATGATGGCTGAGGAGAAGATGGGATCTGGCGGTGGAGGAAAAAGGGGCATAGGAGTCTATGCTCTTATTGCTATAGCGCTTCTGGTGATCGGTCTTTTGCTAACTATCAGTTCGAGTAATTACAACAGCTATCACTTGCGTAAAAGCGGTGAGAAGCTGAGCCTGTGGAAAGGAAAATTTGCCCCTCGCGGCTCGGAGATGGTGGATTCCTTCGAGCCTCTGAATGTGGGCGAAAGTGACATAAGTTCCCTGACCGGCAAAAGGTTTGTCGGCAAAGACGCGGTCTACAAGGCTGTATTTACCCATTTCATGGATCGGATCAACGCCCAGGAAAGTAAAGACAATCCTGACATGGCGGAGATTAATCGGCTTTTGGCCAAGGCGGAAGAGGTTATTGTAACTGCCGTAGGGGAAGGCAGGAATATGAGCAAACCCCGTTTCGAGCTTGCCAAGAAACGTGTTGCTGTCGCTGAGCAACAGCTACGAAACGCTTACGAGAAAGCACTGCCGGTTTATCAACAGGCCAGGAAGCAGGGAGTGGCCGACAGGACCGAGTTGGAGAGCAAGATGCAAGAGATGAAGGCGGCCCTGGGAGTGGTCCCCGCCAAGGCGGAGGAAGAGAAAGCGGCCGAGGGCGAAGCCCCTGCGCCGCAGCCGGAGAGAAAACCGGTTCCACAGCCTGCGAAGCCCCAGGCCGAAAAGCCCGGTACATCATAACCCACAAGATGTAGTTGTTTCATCATGGGCGTTGACCGGAGAGGATTCCGGGAGGCGCCTTTTTATTTGGCTTTACCATAACCACCTTAAAGCTTGTTGCGGCGACGAATGCCGAGGCGAAGCCCGCCGAGGCTCATCAAAGCAAAAGCGGCTTGAGGGTCAGAGACGGCTCAGTTTCGCCTGGATATCCTGGCGCGCATCACCGAGGCTGCGGGGAGCTTTATTACTGTGTCTCAACAGCATCTTTGAACCTGGGCATTGAAAGGATGTCCTTTTTGGGATATGTAAGGAGTGGAACAAATCCCTGGCATTGCTCCCAGAAAGGCTAGAACTCGATGACGGATGATCTTCTCTGCACGGTGCAAAGGCCGAGCAGGTATCTCGGCAACGAGATAAACCTGCCCCGGAAAGATTGGCGTGGCTGCCGGGTGCGGATGGTGCTGGGCTTCCCGGATGTCTACGAGGTGGGAATGTCTCATCCCGGGTTTCTGCTGCTCTATGAGATTCTCAATCAACAGGAGTGGATCGGGGCAGAGCGGGTTTTTGCGCCGTGGATAGATATGGAGGCGCGACTGCGGTCGCGGGGCAAGCCGCTGGTGAGCCTGGAATCATCTACGCCCCTCGCTCTTTTTGATCTGGTAGGCTTCAGCCTCCAGTATGAGTTGAGCTATACCAATGTCCTGGCCATGTTGGAGCTGGGTGGAATTCCACCGGTGGCGGCGGCCCGTGGCCGCGATATGCCCCTGGTGATCGGTGGGGGACCTTGTGCTTTCAACCCTGAGCCAGTGGCTCCCTTTTTTGACGCCTTTGCCCTCGGGGATGCCGAAGAGTTGATTCTAGAAATCGCCCGGACCGTTGATGATTGGAAGACACAGGGCGGTGGGCGGCTGGATGTGCTCAAGGAGCTGGCTCGGCTGGAGGGAATCTACATACCCGAATTCTTTACCCCGCACTATGGCGCCGACGGGAGGATCGGTGCAATTGTTCCCCGTTTCCCCGAGAGGGCCCGGGTGCGAAAGCGCATTCTGGCCAATCTGGACGAGAGTCGGCCACCGAGTCGTCCACTGGTTCCGTGCGCCAATGTGGTGCATGACCGGCTAAGCCTTGAAGTGGTGCGGGGCTGCACGCGCGGTTGTCGTTTCTGTCTGGCCGGATTTGTCTATCGCCCGGTTCGGGAACGATCGCCGCAGGAAGTCCTGGAGCTGATGGAACAATGCCTGAGTAACAGCGGCTACGATGAGCTTTCATTGCTGGCACTGAGCATAGGTGATTACAGCTGCATTGGGTCCGTGCTCCGGAATTTGATGAGCTGGCAGAGTGAGGGGAGAATCGCCGTCTCTTTGCCGAGTCTGCGAGTGGGTACTCTGGATGAGACGATGGTGCAGGCTATCAGCAAGGGCCGCAAGACCGGCTTCACCCTGGCGCCGGAGGCGGGAAGCGACCGGCTCCGCCGGGTTATCAACAAAGGCATCACTGAAAGCGATCTGCTGGATACAGTGCAGACGGTCTATACGGCCGGGTGGCAGCTTCTCAAGCTATATTTCATGATGGGCCTGCCCACAGAGACCAGCGAGGACCGGGAGGCTCTGGTAGAGCTTTCCCAGAAGGTGTGGCGGCAGGCAGCCCGGTACCAACCGGGTAGACGGCTGAACGTCAGCGTCTCCACCTTTGTGCCGAAGCCCCATACTCCTTTTCAGTGGGAAGCTCAACTGCCGCTGGCTCAGATGGAGAGGCATCTTGCCTTCTTCAGGCAACGTCTCCGCAAAAAGGGCCTTCAATTCAAGTGGCACCAGCCCTGGCAGAGTATGCTGGAGGGTGTACTGGCCCGGGGAGACAGGCGTCTCGCGGAGGCGATCCTTCGGGGCCACCAGCTGGGGTGCCGTTTCGACGGCTGGAGCGAACAGGTACGGCCCGATCTGTGGCGCCGGGCCTTTGCAGAGACAGGGGTTGATCCATCCTTCTACAGTCGACGCACCCGGGAGCCGGAAGAAATACTGCCGTGGTCCCATCTGGACTGTGGAGTCAGCCCGGGTTTCCTCTGGAAAGAATACGAGCGGGCCCTGGCGGAGATAGCGACTGCTGACTGCCGGGTGCAAGGTTGTGTGCAGTGCGGTGTCTGCGATCATCAAAAGATAGATCCCAAACTCCAGCAGAACCCGGCACCAGAGTCTGTCGTAAGCGGTCGAACCGAGGGAGAATCGAACGGCTTCTATCGCTATGGTCTGGTATTTGCGAAGACTGACAGAGCCCGTTTTCTGGGTCACCTGGAAATGGTAAACGTGTTCACGCGAGCAATACGGCGTGCTGAAGTGCCCCTGGCATACAGCCAGGGGTATCGACCCAGTCCTCGCATTTCGCTGGGAGACGCGTTACCCCTTGGGATAGAAAGCCGCGTGGAGGAAATGAAGGTAGTACTGCGCCGGCCTGTCCAGGGCGCGGAGATACAGGCTCGTCTCAATGAAGAGCTGCCAGCCGGCCTGGAGATAGTGAAGGCATGTGAAGACCGGCAAAATGCTCGGCAAAAGGGCGCTTATCTGGTAACCTATGAGGCGCACCTTCCCGGGACAACATGGCCTGCTGAAGGATTTCGACTGTTTCAGTGCCAGGGATTTCCGCCGCTCCGGCAGAGATCCAAACGGGGCGAGATTGTTGTGTTCCTCGAAAAAAGATTGCTCGCTCTCGAAGATCTTGAGCCTGAAAAAATCCGCTTTACCTTGCTCCAGGGGGTGAACGGAACCATTCGAGTGCGAGAACTCCTGGCACACATATTCGGTTTGTCGAAGCAACAGATCCTGAAAGCCCGCATTGTGAAGGTTGCTTGTCAACCCATGGAAGGATGAGACCGTGTCTGCTGATCTGATTATCAACGCAACCCACTATGAGACGCGGGTGGCGCTTATTGAAAACGGGACGGTGATGGAGCTCTTCATTGAGCGTTCTGCTGAGCGCAGTATTGCCGGTAATATCTACAAGGGACGAGTGGTGCGGGTCCTTCCGGGTATGCAGGCGGCTTTTGTGGATATTGGTCTGGACAAGGCGGCATTTCTCTACGTCAGCGACGTTTATGAGAATATCGAGGAAATAGAGCAAATAATGGCCGAGAACGGAGAGGTTCATGAGGCGGAACAGATAGAGCGGCAACCTCCGGAACGAAGTTGGCGAAAGGAAACTCACATCGAGGACCGCCTCCAGGAGGGCCAGGAAGTCCTGGTTCAGGTAGCCAAAGAGCCTCTGGGCGGCAAGGGGGCCCGCATTACCTCGCACATCTCCGTCCCGGGGCGTCACCTTGTGCTCATGCCCACAATGGATCATGTAGGAGTATCCCGCCGGATAGAAAATGAAAAAGAGCGGCGTCGGCTGCGTGAATTGCTCCAGGGCATAAAGCCGTCTAACTGCGGCGGCATTGCTCGTACTGCTGCGGAAGGTGTGGAGAGCGACAAGGTAAAGGCGGAAATGGATTTCATGCTGAAGCTGTGGCAGAGTATCCAGCGAAAAAGCGAGCATACCCAGGTTCCCAGCCTCCTCTACCAGGATCTGGACATTACCCTGAGGGCGGTGCGTGACCTGTTTACCCAGGAGGTAGACAAGCTGATCATCGATTCTCGTGAGGAGTATGAGAAAATTCTTCAGTTTGTGGAAACCTTTATGCCCACTTTGCAAGCCGACGTAAAGCTCTATGAGGGTGCAGAGCCCATCTTTGACGCCTACGGGATCGAAATGGAAGTTCAGCGGGCTTTGGGCAAGAAGGTCTGGCTGAAATCCGGCGGGTATATTGTCGTGGAGAATACCGAGGCACTTACTGCAATTGACGTCAACACAGGGCGATACGTGGGAAGGCGGAATCTGGAAGAGACGATTCTGAAAACCAACCTGGAAGCGGTCAAGGAGATTGCCTACCAGTTGCGGTTGCGAAACATTGGTGGAATCATCATTATTGATTTCATTGACATGGAAAAGGAGGGCAATCGGGAAAAAGTGTTCAACAGCCTGAAAGAGGCTCTCAAAAAAGACAAGAGCAAAACCAATATATTGAAGATGTCGGAGCTCGGCCTGATCGAGATGACCAGGAAGCGCACCAAAGAATGCATCAATCGGGTGCTCTGTGAGCCATGTTTCTACTGCGAAGGAGAGGGATACCTCAAGTCAAAGGTGACCATGTGCTATGAGATTTTTCGTGAGATAGAACGAGATCACGAGGCCCTGTGCGGGCGCAGCGTTATGGTCAGTGCACACCCGGAGGTGGCCCAACTCCTCTACGATGAAGAGCGCCACCGTCTGGAGGCTCTGGAAAGGAAACTGCGGGCGCGAGTCACCGTGCGGGCAGAACAAAACTTTCACCTGGAACAGTACGATATTTATGCACTTTGATACTGGTGGTATCGGTTGCCGGTTGCAGGGACAGTCTATTTGTTGACAAGAATATAAGATTCAATTATATTAAAAATTTACACATTGGAGGGACCACTACATGTATGCGGTAGTTCGATCTGGAGGCAAGCAGTACAGGGTAAGTCCTGGAGATGTGCTGCAGATTGAGAAACTTGACACTCAGGTTGGAGAACAGATAAGCCTCGGTGATGTCCTCATGGTCAGTGACGGCGAAAATGTCCACCTCGGTGCAGACAGACTTGCCAACGCCAGGGTCACGGCAACGGTAACGGCGCATGGGCGCGGCCGGAAGATCGTTGTATTCAAGTCCAAGAGGCGTAAGGGGTATCGCCGCAAACAGGGTCAACGCCAGCATTACACCGAGTTGGCCATACAAGACGTCGAGATGTAAAAGTATTTTCACTGGAGAGGTAAACAGGCATGGCACATAAAAAGGCCGGAGGAAGCTCAAGAAACGGTCGGGACAGCGCAGCTCAGCGGCGTGGTGTCAAGCGTTTTGGTGGACAGGTCGTGCGGGCTGGAAATATCCTGGTACGACAGGTGGGCACAAAGTTTCACCCGGGACAAAACGTGGGGATGGGCAAGGACTACACTCTGTTCGCGAAGGTCGACGGTACCGTTCGATTTGAACAGAAAGGCAAAAACCGCAAGGTTAGCGTTCATGCCCTGGTCTGATGGGGTCCTGCACCGGAAGAGCAGCCGGGATGCACAGATTGCCCGTCACCGCTGACTATGCGCTTTATTGATGAGGTCACAATCCATGTTCGGGCCGGTGACGGCGGCAACGGCTGTGTGAGTTTTCGACGAGAGAAATATGTGCCTCGAGGTGGTCCGGACGGGGGCAATGGCGGCAAGGGCGGTGATGTGGTGATCCAGGCCGCCGGCAACAAACAAACCCTCCTCGATTTTCACTTCCAGCGTCACTTCCAGGCGGCCAGAGGTGCACATGGCCGCGGCAAACAGCAAAATGGCAAGAGGGGTAGTGTGTGCACGCTCCTGGTACCCGCCGGCACCCAGGCCAGGGATGAGGAAACCGGCGAGCTGCTTGCGGACCTGATCCATGAGGGGGACCGTGTGGTAGTTGCCAGGGGCGGCGACGGTGGGAGAGGAAACATGAACTTTGCCACCCCAACCCGCCGCGCGCCTCGCTTTGCGGGGGAGGGAAAACCAGGTGAGCAACGGCATATCATCCTGGAGTTGAAACTTCTCGCCGACGTGGGTCTCATTGGCCTTCCCAATGCCGGCAAATCCACTCTCATCGCGCGAATCTCGTCGGCGCGACCCAAGATCGCAGATTATCCCTTTACCACCCTGGTGCCCAATTTAGGTGTGGTTCGCCTTGGGGAGGGCGAGTCCATGGTAGTGGCGGACATCCCAGGGCTCATAGAGGGTGCGCATCGAGGCGCCGGTCTCGGTGTCAAGTTCCTGCGACATATTGAAAGGACCCGGGTGCTGGTTCATCTTGTAGATGTGTCCACCTGTGGTGAGCCGAAGGTGGACACGATCCCGAAACGCTTTCATACAGTCAGGGAGGAACTTGCCCGGTTCAGCAGCGAACTCGGGTGCAAACCACAGATCCTCGCTTTGAACAAGCTGGATTTGGTGGATGAGCCGCCAGCGCCTTCTGAGCTGGAGGCGATTTCCCGGGAACTGCAGTTACCTGTGCATGCCATATCCGCATTGACCGGACAGGGTGTGCAGGGCCTGATCCGGGAAACGGCAAGGAAGCTGGCCCGGGTCACCGCCCAGGCGTAGTTGTCGCCATAGTTGAGAGTGTGAGTTGAGTGGTGAAGGCGTGGTTGCTGAATGACGCAAGTGGCTGCTGTAGCGAAGCTTGGTGTTGCCAGTGAATTACCAAATGGCGGTTTGAAGTCCGCCTTTGTAAAGGCCTCCGGCTCGGAGAGCCTACGCCTCGGAGAGGGGACATAGGGGGATTTTCAACCGCTCCCAAATCCCCCCTGCCCCCTTTTGCAAAGGGGGGAACGGGACAGGGAAACCATATTCATGTTGCGAAAACTGACAGTTAACATGCCCACAGTCTCAAGTGTGTCCCGTGGTCACCGCCCAGGCAGAGCAGGCTGACAGGGGATTGGAGGCGGCGGCACCACCGGAATAGGCGTTACCTGTGGTGGGCTGGGTCAGTAAAGAGGAATGCATTGTGATTGCCCAAAGCCGCAAGAAAGTCGTTGATCACGCTCAGCGTGTAGTCATCAAGGTTGGCAGCAGGGTCCTCACCAGCGGGCGTGGCCTGGATCTGGGGATTATTAACCGGCTTTGTGACGAAGTCTCCCTCCTCCGCGAGCGGGGTCGCCAGGTGGTGATCGTCTCTTCAGGTGCTATCGCCTCGGGACTTCACAAGGTGGGGCTGAGCGAGATGCCCAAGACCATCCCGCAGAAACAGGCCGCAGCTGCCGTTGGGCAGAGCAGCCTGATGCAGGCATACGAGGAGGCCTTCCACCACTATAACCTCAAGGTGGCGCAAGTGCTCCTCACGAGCGACGACCTCACTCATCGGCGTCGGTACCTGAACGCACGCCACACCCTGGAAACTCTCCTGGAGTGGGGGATTATACCCATTGTCAACGAAAACGACACCGTGGTGGTGGAAGAAATAAAGTTCGGCGACAACGACAACCTCTCGGCTCTCATTGCCCAGCTCACCGAGGCCGACCTGCTGATTGCACTTACTGACACCGAGGGCCTCTACGATCATGATCCCAGACAGGATCGAGCCGCACGGGTTATTCCGGTGGTTCAGCGGATTGACCGCAAGGTTGAAGCCTGCGCGGGAAAACAGGCGGGAATGTTCGGAACCGGCGGTATGAGCAGCAAGGTCCTTGCGGCCAAAAAAGTCACGGCTGCCGGTGTGCCAATGATTGTGGGCAATGGCAGGAAGCGTTATATTCTCAAACGGATTTTCGACGGCGAGGAGGTGGGTACCCTGTTTCTCCCCGCCCGAAGGCGGCTACCGAGCAAGAAGCAGTGGATCGCCCATACCTTGAAACCCCAGGGAGAGCTGATTCTGGACGCGGGGGCTGTCCAGGCGCTGAGGCATCGGGGCAAGAGCCTTCTGTCCACAGGAATCAAAGAGGTCCGAGGAAGATTCGGAGTAGGAGCCGCAGTGCGTTGCCTGAGCAGTGAAGGTGAAGAGATGATCGGCATGGGCCTGGTGAACTACTCGGCTGCGGAAATCGAGGATATTAAAGGTGCCCACAGCAAAAAGATTGAGGAGATTCTCGGCTACAAACATTCAGACGAGGTAATCCACCGCGACAACCTTGTCCTGAGTGAATCTCAGGATCCGGGTGCAGGGTCGCAGAGCGCGCAGGGCTGACACCGGGACAGACGTGATCCTGGTGCGGCGTACAGATAGCGGAGGTCGGCCTGACTACTTCAGCGCGGCTGGGAAATGAGTAAAGTCAGTAGTCCGTTGTATCACGAGTTTCAAAGAATTGCGTCAAGAGCTCTGGTGCGCCGCGCAGCGCTTGGCGCACCCTACGAGACTTGGGGAAGGGAACTGACTGTCATTTCCGATTCCAGCAACGGACAACTGACAACAAACAACGGACACTACTGGGAATGTCAGTAGTCCGTTGAAGAAAAATTTTCATTGATCCAACTCCAATATCAGCCGGCTCAAGCCTTCTGTGGGAGCGGCTTTCCAGCCGCGATTGACAGGCAGCCCAATGGAACGGTATCGCGGCTAAAAGCCGCTCGCCCAGGGGCAAGCGCTTCTTGGGCTTCTCGATCTTTCAATCTCTGGGTACTGACATGGAGGTAACAAATTAAAAATGCATTCAGCTAGTTATCAATTTCCCCCTTCATCCCTTTCTCCCAGGGGAGAGGAAGGGGATTTTCGGATGCACACTATTTCTGTTTTTGGCAACGGACAACGGACAACAAGCAACGGACAGCAGTAATCGGTGTAAAGTGTCTCTCCAGAAAAGTTTGCAGCATCCGACACGAACTCGCCCTTGTGAAAGTCGGCTGGATGACGCCTGCTAGTTGAAAGGAGTTTCACCCATGAGCACCTCACAGAAGATTGAGTCCATGGCCAGGCGTGCACGGGAAGCATCGCGGCTCATGGCGCGGGCCAACAGTGAGGCGAAGAACCTGGCCTTGAGGGAAGTGGCAGCCTTGCTGCGGGAGCGGCGAGCCGTGATCCAGACGGAGAATGGCAGGGATGTTGCCGCAGCAGAGAGGGCTCAACTGGGAGGCGCCAGGATCGATCGACTTCGCATCAGTGACCGGGTGTTGGAGGATATGGCCGCAGGTCTTGAGGAAGTGGCCCGGCTGCCGGATCCTGTTGGCTTCATCAGCGAAATGTGGACCCGTCCCAATGGCCTCCAGGTAGGGCGGATGCGTATTCCCCTGGGGGTAATTGGCATCATCTACGAGTCGCGTCCCAATGTTACGGTAGATGCTGCCGGCCTCTGTCTCAAGGCCGGCAATGCGGTGATCCTCCGCGGCGGGTCCGAGGCGGTTGGCTCCAACAGCTGCCTGGCTGGGATAGTCCAGGAGGCCCTGAACAGAGGCGGGCTCCCGGAAGATGCGGTTCAGGTGGTCGGAACCCCAGACCGAGAGGCTGTCACCGAATTGCTCAAACAAGAGGAGAACGTCGATCTGATCATACCCCGTGGGGGCGAAGGGCTTATTCGCTTCGTGATGGAACACGCCCGGATGCCGGTTCTCAAACATTACAAGGGAGTGTGCCACATATTTGTCGATGCGGGTGCGGATTTCGATATGGCCGAAAGAATCTGCATGAATGCCAAGGTTCAGCGTCCTGGTGTATGCAATGCCATGGAGACCCTTCTGGTCCACGAGGCGGCGGCCGAGAGTTTTTTGCCGCGTATAGCGAAGGCGCTCACTGCAGCCGGGGTGGAGCTTCGCGGCTGTGAGCGGACCCGGGCGATCCTCCCGGGCGTGGCGGAGGCTACGGAACAGGACTGGGCGGCAGAATATCTGGATCTTATCCTGGCAGTTCGTGTGGTTCCAGATATGGCCGCGGCCAGAGAGCACATTGAAACCTATGGCTCGATGCATACCGAGGCAATCATAACCAGTGATTACCACCGCGCCCATCAGTTCCTCCAGACTGTTGACTCATCGGTGGTGCTGGTGAATGCCTCGACCCGCTTCAATGACGGCTATCAGCTAGGACTTGGGGCGGAGATCGGCATCAGCACCTCAAAGCTTCATGCCTTTGGTCCCATGGGTGTGCAGGAGTTGACCACGAGCAAATTCGTGGTGCTGGGCAATGGGCAGATCCGAAAATAGGAGAGCTATCGCCCGCTACGGGATCATGGGCGGGACGTTCAATCCTGTTCATCTGGGTCATCTGCGGGCAGCGGAAGAGGTGGCGGAATTGTTGGACCTGGCGCACCTGACTTTCATTCCCTCTGCAAAGCCACCTCACAAGCGGGAGAAGGAGCTTCTTTCCTTCGGCCATCGCTGGCGGATGCTGGAACTGGCGGTGGCGGGGAACCCACGATTCCGACTGTCTGATCTGGAATACCGGCGTCCGGGCAAATCCTATTCAGTGGAAACCCTCAGTCAATTGAGCAGCCAGTACGGCCTGGATGCACAGCTCTACTTCGTGCTGGGATTGGATGCCTTCCTGGAGCTGCCGACCTGGAAGCGCTACCGCGAGCTGTTCTCTCTCTGCCACTTTGTTGTGGTGGGGCGGCCTGGCCATTCCCCCTCAGCCCTGAAGACCATGCTCCAGAACCAGGTGTCGGCCCGGTATCGCCATGACGCCGAAGTGGAAGGATTTGTCCATTCTGAGCTATATACTGTCTACTACCGTGAAGTAACTTTGTTGGACATTTCTTCATCACGCATTCGAGATCTTCTGGCCAGGGGCAAGTCGGTGCGCTACTTGCTTCCTGCAAAGGTAGTGGCGTATATTTATAAACAGGGTCTTTACAAGGGCGGGGAAACCTGACTACTACGAGTGCAAAAGGGCGACGTGGACCATTTGCACAGAAATTTATCAACGGTGCCTCCATTCGGCCCGAGGTGATGGCCTAAGGCGGCACTGGGTCCTGAGGGAATAAATTCGCCATGGAATTTAGGAATCGAAGGACTGAGGAATATGGACGAAGCCAATCCGGAACAAGGAGCACAACAGAGGATTGAAAAATTGCCAGCCCTTGACAAAGCCCTGCTGTGTGCGCAGGTTGCGGCAGCTCACAAGGCGGAGCGCCCCCTGATATTCTATGTCGCCGAAACAACGAGCTTTACCGACTACCTTGTTGTCTGTTCGGCACGCTCAACCCGGCATGTGCAGGGAATTGCCGAACATATGGAGGCGGCCCTGCGGAAGCGGCGGGTCAAGCCCATGGGCGTAGAGGGTATGCGCGAAGGCCACTGGGTGTTACTGGATTTCAACGACGTCGTAGTCCACATTTTTTACCAGCCCTTGCGAGCCTTCTACAATCTGGAGGGGCTGTGGGAGGAGGCCCGACAGGTGGAATTCTCCGAGGTACCCGAAGAGATTCCCGAATCAGCTCCTCCGGAACGGCCAGAGACTGAGTTCTAGGGTATCTGGACTCTTTCTCGTTTCCGGATGGACACTAGATAATTATTACTGCACCCTGGAAACAATTTCACACTACAGGTACTCTATAAAGAGAGAGAAGGTGTGTGGTTGATGCGGGAACGATCCGGCTTTCCGGTTTTCCTTTCAGGGCAGGATTTGCCGGTATGAGGTTTAGCCGTTGCTCCAGGAGGTGCCGGCTGATGAATTTTGGACTGCCACGGAAGGTGCTGTATTTCCTGGTGATATTCATGTTGCTTTCAGGGTTCCCGGGGAAGCCTGCACTGGCCGACCTTTCCATTGATGCGGAACGAAAGTTGGGAGAGCAGTTTCTCCAGGCAGCATTCCGGCATCTCCGTTTCGTCGAGGACCCTGAGGTTACAAATTTCGTGGACCGGGTTGGACAGAGGCTGGTGGAGCATCTGGAGGTTCATACCTTCCCCTATCAGTTCTACGTGGTGAACAGCAGCGTTCTCAATGCCTTTGCAGCCCCGGCAGGCCATGTCTTTATCAATCGCGGCCTCCTGGAGCTTATGGAAAGTGAAGGTGAGCTGGCGGCAATCCTGGCCCACGAGATCGCGCACGTGCAGTCGCGGCACATTGCCCATCGCATGGCTCGCTCGCAGAAGCTCAGCCTGGCAGCTCTCGGGGGCATGTTGGCAGGATTGTTTCTGGGTGGCTCCGCTGAGACCAGCCAGGCCGTGATCACCGGGACTCTTGCCGGGACCGCTTCGCTGGAATTGAGCTACAGCCGGAAGGATGAAGAGGAGGCCGACCGCAAGGGTCTCCGCTATCTGGAGGCGGCTGGCTACCACGGAAGTGAAATGGTGAGCATCATGAAAAAGATGGGCCAGCAGAGCTGGAAGGCAGGAGGAAGCATCCCGACGTACCTCTCTACCCACCCGGGAGTGCCCGAGCGGCTCAACTATCTGGCGAGCACTCTGGAGACCCGGCCGGAGTCTTCCGGAGTAACCGGAGAACCGGCGGAGGATAGCCAGGGTTTCAGGATGATGCAGGCGAAACTGCTGGGTGAGTACCGCGATGCCTCGGAGGCTGAAGGACTGCTGCGATCATGGGTCGATGAGCCGGGAAGCCGGGTGATGGGCTTCTATGGCCTGGGTCTGGTGCAGCGTCGCCAGGGGAAGATGCATGAAGCGGTAAGCTCCTTCAGACACGCAATTGCACTGCGCCCTGAGCTTGCACCGCCGCTCGTGGAATTGGGGGAGACCTACTTTCAAATGGGCCAGGTGGAGAAGGCTGTTTCCGCGCTGGAATCAGCACTCAGTGTCGAACCCAACCACGCGGCCGCTCTGTATATGCTTGGCCGCTGCCTGCTTCAGAAAGGTGATACGACAAAGGCGCGCGAGTACCTGGCCGCTGCGGCCCACCTCAACGATCGGCTACCCTGGATCCACTACCATCTGGGCATGGCCTATGGGACGTTGAATCAACTGGAGGAGGCCCACTACCATTTTGGGATACACCATCAGCGGCAAGGCTCCTGGAACAGCGCCAGATTTCATTACGAGGAAGCACTGCGCCATGCCGAAAGTCCCGAGCGCCGGGAGGCCATCCGCAAGGCCCTGGGGCAGGTAAAAGGAGAGATCCGTTCGGTAGAACGGCAGGAGAATACCAGGACCCGCCGCTACTGACTCCAGAAAGAAGCCAGATGAACAATCCGGGCTAGCGCAGTGGACCTATGAGTCTCGTTATCCGGTCGCCCGTACCGGATATCTTGCGCTCGTTACCCCGCAGTTCCGCCCAAGGCGGGGAACGCTTTCGCTTTATGCATTTTCAATGATACCTCTGCGCGACACTGTCCAGTCCAAGAGCTACCCGGTTATTAACAGCACGATCATCGCCGCCAACGTTCTGGTGTACCTGCTCCAGATGGGCCAGGCAGAGAGGTTTCATCAGTTCATTGTTATCCACGGTCTCGTTCCCGCCCGGTACTCGGTCCCGGAGATAGCCTCCCAGTTTACCCTCGGCCAGCAGGTTCTCTCTTTTTTGTCCTTCATGTTCGTCCACGGGGGCTTCTGGCACCTTCTCGGAAACATGTGGTCGCTCTATATCTTTGGCGACAATGTGGAGGACCGCCTCGGTCCGGCACGGTATCTTTGGTTTTATCTCATGTGCGGTCTTGCTTCAGGCCTCTCCCACC